>JAAYBQ010000339.1 GCA_012730035.1 Spirochaetota bacterium | reverse complement strand
TCTCCCATACCCAAGAGAACCAGGGACATGTGAGCAAGAGGGACCAGGTCGCCGCTGGCACCCAGGGAGCCTTTGGACGGGATTACAGGTATAACTCCTTTGTTTATCATTTCTATAAGAGTCTCAATTGTAGAAAGGCTTATTCCTGAATTGCCTATGGAAAGGGCGTTTACTCGTAGCAGCATCATGGCTTTTACAACCTCATCGGGCAATGGTTCTCCCACACCGCACGCATGGCTCATTATAAGGTTTTCCTGCAAAGTCAGGGTATCTTCTTCTGAGATAGTGACATCGCTGAATTTACCGAAACCTGTAGTCAGACCATAGACAACCTTATTATCCAACACGCATTTTTTAACTACTTCCCTTGATCTTCCTACTGCTTCTTTCGCTTGTTCTGACAGTGCCACTGAGGTATCTTCCCTGACAACCGTTAATAATTCCTCGATAGTAAGCTTGGCTTCTCCAAGCAAAATTGTACTCATGTCTCTTTCCTTCTTTCTTCGATGCATTCAGGTTCTTTTATTTATATTGACTATATTTCCGATGGCGCAATGCTGCTTTATCGGGGCAGTGCGGTTTCCCAGCACCGCGATATTCCGTTAATTGGTTGATTTATACAAAATAACCCATATGATTCAATGTTTAGTTTATCATCTTTTATTAAGCTCCGCAATGTGACAAATGACAAAAACGCCCTGCAATCAGCAAGTGGCGTTTTGTTGAATGCGAGGTCAGGAGGTGCCTCGCCTGTATATCGTATTGCTTTACCGATCGAGTATTCTACCGTCAGTGGAAATCGTAACTACTTGCCAGGGTATCATTTTGCCGCTATTAATAAGGGCTTGCTTCACTGCATGCTCAATCCCTCCGCAACATGGGACTTCCATTCTTACAACGGTTACACTCTTAATATTGTTTTCACTGATGATAGCCGTCAGCTTCTCTGAATAGTCGCCCGCATCCAATTTGGGGCAGCCGATCATTGTGATTTTATTCTTCATAAATTCATTGTGGAAATCACCGTAGGCAAAAGCCGCGCAATCCGCTGCAATAAGCAGGTTTGCATTATCGAAATAAGGTGCGTTCACCGGTACAAGCTTGATCTGTACGGGCCATTGCTGCAATCTGCTCACCGGTACTGCCTGATCTTGTGTTCTTACCTGGGTCTCTTCAAGGTGTCGGGGATTTAGCATCCTGGAATGAGATCCCGGACATCCGCAGGGCAATGGTTCAGACTGCTGTTTTTTCGCTTCCATCCTGGCTTTTACTGCGGCCTCATCATAGGCAGCCGCTTCTCGCTCTTCAAAGGTTATGGCTCCTGCGGGACACGCAGGGAGACAATTTCCTAGTCCGTCGCAGTAATCATCACGAACCAGCTTTGCTTTTCCGTCAACCATGGCGATTGCCCCTTCGTGACACGCATCTACGCAGATTCCGCAACCATTGCATTTTTTTTCATCAATTTTAATTATCTGTCTTATCATTTTATTTCCCTCCGTTAGTAATTTATACTCTTTTGCTCAATAATTTTCTAACACTGGCATGTGTTCAGCTACTTGGTCGTGTAAATTATAGTGCTTGTATTAGTTCGATACACATAATATAATTGGTTTTGATAATATATTGCGTTGCTCCTGCAACAAAAGGAAATAATTATGTATGAATTATTAAAAATGCATCCGCTTTTCTCCGACATCTCCGCAGAGGACATCAAGCACATCCTGTCCTGTATGGATAGCCGGCAGCAGCATTTTGTAAAAGGCAGCTATATATTCATTGCCGGGAGTTCTTATCCTCGCATAGGCATACTCTTGTCGGGCAGGGCTCAGGTTATAAAGGAAACTTTTCACGGCGACAAAATGATAATCGGCACCATTGAGACCGGGGCTTTTTTTGGTGAAACCTACGCCTGCGTGGGTATGCCTGAGATGCCAGTTTCCGTCGAAGTGGTAGAAGACTGCAAAGTGCTATTACTTGATGTCAATAAAATGCTGAAAACATGCAATGATTCATGTTCTTTTCATCACAAGTTGATCGCTAATCTGCTCAAAATCGTCGCTACAAAAAACATGCTTCTAAACAAGAAGATGTCCTATATCACCCATAAGACTATTCATGGCAGACTCCTTGCTTATTTTGAAGACCAGGCTGAAGCTGCGGCTTCCGACAGCTTCCGGATCCCTTTTAACCGAAACGAACTGGCTGATTATCTATGTATGGACAGGAGCGCCATGAGCCGCGAGCTTGGGCGCATGAAAAAAGAAGGTCTTCTTACATTCAATAAAAAGACCTTCAGATTGCAGGCTTGATCTAATATATCAACAACTCAAATCTACAACAACGCAGTTTTTTATGCGTTCTGTACGTTTACCGCACGAAGCTTGCTGCTATTTTTGGGATCCTGCTCCACATCAAAAGTAACTTTTTGGCCCTCTGTAAGGGTTTTAAAACCGTCTGATACGATGCTGGAGAAATGTACGAACACATCTTCGCCGCCGTCATCGTTGGATATGAATCCATAACCTTTACTCTCGTTGAACCATTTTACTGTACCTTTATTCATCAAAGATACCTCCTTAATTTGTGTACACGTGCCGAAAAAAAATTCACCGTATTTACAAATCATAAACGAAACATGACTTACAAATACTTGTGAATCCTTTCGTACATCTATAATACCGTCTTTACCTTAACACAACAACTTCAAACTGTAAAGTATTTTTTCAACATTTTTTTATAATCTAAACCATTTATAACCATTCGGCCTTTTTAATGCCCCGCATCAGCCCGGGTAACATGCACAGTACCCTTTGGGTGTACCGGTGGTGCATAAATTGAATACAGTTTTATGGGTTTTTTCCCGGTATTAATTAAATTGTGCCATTTACCAGAAGGAACGAATATTACATATTCATCGGACACTCTCCGGCGAAAGGGCAGATTATCCCTCTCATCTCCCATCATGACTATTCCTTCGCCTTCCTCAATGCGCAGGAACTGGTCTGTTCCTATATGTTGCTCTATTCCAATTTCATCTCCTACGTCAATGCTCATCAGAGTCAGCTGCAGATGTTCACCTGTCCATAATGCCGTGCGGAAATTATTATTCCCTAAAGTTGCTTTTTCAATATTTATCACAAAGGGTTCATT
>JAAYBQ010000338.1 GCA_012730035.1 Spirochaetota bacterium | reverse complement strand
CGGTTTCGTCAGGCCTGCCTTCATAAGACTCAAGGTCCGACAGGTCAACATCAACGGTTTTTCCGTGAAAGAGCACGGCGCCTGCGTACAGGGGAATGCCTGTAAAGAGGATAAAGCAGATTATAATAACTGTTAAGATAACCGCGCGCAGGGCTCTACATCTCATCAAGCGGCCTCTCTGCAGTATCCCTGTTTTTTTTAAACACAAATAGCCCGCTCTGCAGCTTCAAGTTTACCGTAATGCCGCTGTATTCAGTATGTGAATGGACAACACCCGCGGGGGTGCGCGCGAAGACTTCAATCCTGGACGGGAGATAGACCCCGCCGGCGATCACGTGACCTGAATAATCCTCCCTTACCAGCTCGGCACCGTTCGCGTCCAGCACGTATTTGCGGATTACGTAAAGCCCGTCGGAATCTGTCCATACCCTTATTACAAGCGGGCTTCCGGCCGAAGTAATACTCCATACAGCTGCGCGCCTGAAAAACGAATAGAACCGGGTACCTTCGTACTGCAGTTTAAGCTTTGAAACGTCTCCTTCAATTATTCTGCCCGGCAGGGGATTGAGCATGTCCCTGTCCCGGCCCCTCTTTACATAAACCGTTCTCCTTCCGGGTATGTACCAGTAGAACCCGGTGCTGTTGCTTATGACCGTCTCCCGTTCAGGATAATTGTAGTCAATGCGCAGGTTCCCCGATGAATCAGCGTAATAATCCCCGCTGAAGTAGCGCACCTCGCCGCCGGGCATGTAGACCTGCTGCTTTACCGATGCCGATATTGTCCTGATGCTGCTGTAGTCGCGGATTATCCTGTCGAACGAAGGGGACTCTGCTGCAAGCGGGGTTGTGCAAAGCGCTAATACTGTTATGCACGGTATATATTTTCTCATTTTATCTGCCTGTTCTCTCTGCTTAAGCCTGTACCCACCGGGTACCACACACCATGCAGATGCACAACACTTTTTTATCCATCAGCGCGTAACGTTTATTAACCGTCAGGTACGGCACAGCCCTGAAATTGGCGCGGCCGGTACATCTGAGCGCGAAATTATTTGCGGCAACATATTTTCCTTGAAAAAACAGGCGTGCCGCAGATACAGGTCAGATGGAAACAATTATATGATCCTGAAAGAAATCTGCACACGGCTAATCTCTTCAGAGGAATTTACCCCTGTCAGGCAGGCGGCCGGTTCCCCCCTTTCCATTGAAGGTATTTCGCCATCATCGTTCCCCCTGCTGATCTCGTCTGTATTCTATTCACGCGGCAGGCAGATACTTGTTGTCACAGAGGGTGTGTCAAGAATGCAGGAGCTTGCGCTTGACCTTTCATGCTTTATAGATGACAGCTTAATTTTCCGCTTCCCTTCATGGGAAACCCTTCCGTACGAGTTCATGTCGCCGCCCGAGTCAGTTGAACGCGAAAGGATCACATCGATCTACAGGATAATGTCCGGCGAACCGGCAGTGATCCTCTGCACAGTGGATTCACTTATACGCAGGCTCCCGGCCGCGGACTTCTTTTTAAAGAAGGGGCTAAGGCTTGACGTGAACGAGGAATATCCTTTCGAGGATATTATTGCCACTCTGGTTCAGTACGGCTATTCGCGCGAGCCCCGTGTCGATTCGTTCGGCCACTTTTCGGTCAAGGGGAGCATTATTGACGTGTTCCCCCCGTCCATGGAGAACCCGGTGCGGCTTGACTTTTTCGGCGACACACTGGACTCGATCAGGGAATTCGACATACTGACCCAGTCCTCTGCGGGCAAAGACACACACGGCAGCATGACACTCTACCCGCGCCGCGAAATGGTCCTGTTCAAAAAAGAGCGGGACGCGCTGCGTGGCATACTTGCCTCCAGGCTTGAAGGCTCTGAAGAGATTCCGGAGCAGTTAAGGTCATGGCTTGACGGCAGTGTACCTGAAGAAGAGACAATCCCCGGAATCGAGGATTACTTCCATGAAATAATAGATACCTGCACCATACTCGATTACATAGAGGGTAACCATGACATTATTCTTGCTGAATGGCCTGAACTCGCAGCAAGAAGAAACAGGACAGTATCGGTTTACACCGAACTTTACGAAAAGAAAAGGCCACTTGAATACGCTCCTGAACCTCTCAGGCTTATAGATCCGGACGCGCTTGATCGCGCCGCAAAAAAGGCCATAACGCTGCAGACATTTACCGTCAGCAGCGGAGCGCTTAATTTTTCCATGAAGAGTATCCCCAACTTCCAGGGGCGCATTAAAAACGTCCGCGAAGAGATCGGCTCACGCATTGAAGAGGGGTGGAAAATTATCATGACCACATCTTTCGAAGGCCAGGCCCGCAGGCTCGCAGACCTCTTTGCCGGATCCAGCCCCTGTACATCCTTTGATTCGTGCGACCCGGAATCCCCGTTCAGCATTGTGCTCACCCCGCTTTCGTCGGGGATTGAACTTTCGGCAACAAAGACTCTTATACTCACAGACCACGAAATTTTCGGAAAGAGCTACAGAAAGCGCAGGCAGTTTAAAAGCAAATCATCGCGCCCAATCGATTCCTTCCTGGACCTGCGGCCCGGTGATTACGTGGTGCACATAAACCACGGCATAGGCATTTTCACCTCAATAGAGCACATGACCGCGGGCGGTGTTGAACGCGATTTTCTGCACATACAGTACGCCGATGGCGACAAACTCTATGTCTCCCTTGACCAGATAAACCTTGTGCAGAAGTACATAGGCATGGACGGACGTACGCCGCGCATAGACTCGCTCGGCAAAAAGTCTGCGTGGAACCGCATAAAACAGAAGGTTCGCGAATCCGTCGAGGAGATCGCGAAGGAACTTGTTAAAATATATTCAAAGAGAAACGCGCTCAGGGGCTTCCGGTTCCCGCCCGACACACAGTGGCAGGAGGAATTTGAATCCCTTTTTGAGTACGAGGAGACCCCGGACCAGCTTACCGCGATTGAGGACGTCAAAGACGACATGGAATCCGAAAAGCCCATGGACAGGCTTATCTGCGGAGATGTCGGATTCGGAAAAACAGAGGTGGCCATACGCGCGGCTTTTAAATCGGTAATGGCCGGCAAACAGGTCGCGCTCCTTGTTCCAACGACCGTACTTGCAATGCAGCACTTTTCCACATTCAAAAAAAGGTTCAGCGGCTACCCGGTAAACATAGAGATGATGTCCCGCTTCAGGACAAAGGGGGAGATCGCGAAAATAAAGGATAAACTGGCTAACGCGGAGATCGACATCATAATAGGAACGCACGCCCTCCTGGCGCGGGATATTAATATTAAGAACCTGGGGCTTCTTATAATTGACGAGGAGCAGAGGTTCGGAGTAAGGCACAAGGAGCAGCTCAAAAAGTTCAGGGCACTTGTCGACGTTCTTACACTCTCGGCAACGCCCATACCGCGAACCCTGCACATCTCCATGGCCGGAATCCGCGACCTGACCATAATTGCCACACCTCCCGAAAACCGCCAGTCCATAGAGACCTACGTTATCGAGGACAACCCCGACATTCTGCGCGAGGCAATACTTGCCGAGATCAAACGCGGCGGCCAGGTATTCTACGTGTACAACAGGGTACAAACCATCGAGGTGCAGAAGATCATGCTTGAAAAACTTGTACCCGAAGCGACTTTCTGCGTGGCCCACGGCCAGATGCATGAACACGAACTTGAAGATATCATGATCGATTTTATCGAAGGCCGTTTCGACGTCCTTATCAGCACAACAATAATCGAATCGGGCCTTGACATGCCCAACGTGAACACAATAATAATAAACAGGGCCGACACCTTCGGCCTGTCTCAGCTGTACCAGTTAAAAGGGCGCGTGGGCAGATCGGTTGTCCAGGCGTACGCCTACCTCTTCTACCCGCGCCATATAACACTCACCGAAGAGGCGCAGAAGAGACTCAAGGTAATTTCAGAATACTCCGAACTGGGCAGCGGATTCAAGATAGCAATGAAAGACCTTGAAATACGCGGGGCCGGGAACATACTGGGGCATGAACAGTCGGGGAACATCATGGATGTGGGATTTGACCTCTACTGCCAGATGCTTGAAGATGAAATACGCGTACTCAGGGGCGAGGAACACCGGCAGTACTTCCGCACCGCGCTGTTCCTTAAAACGGACTTTTTTATCCCCGACTCATACATAAGTGACGACAGGCAGAAAATTGAATTCTATAAACGCTTTGAGTCATGCGAAACAGCTGCTGAAGTCGATACGCTCGCATCGGAGATGACAGACAGGTTCGGAACTCCTCCGACCGAGGTCAACATACTTGTTGACCTCGAAAGGATAAGGGCGATGGCTTCATCTCTGTTTATTGACCAGATTCTTGAAGAGAATGCTAAAATCAACATAAGGATATCAGGGGGATGTACAATCCCCCGGGAAAAGCTTGCGAAGGCAATCTCGGGAGATAAAAGGTTCAGCCCCGATCCGGCTGATCCCGGCATCCTGGTTTTCAGGCCAGACTCCAAAACCGTGGAAAAAAAGTTGCTGGACATAAAAAAATGGTTGCAACAATTTATGCCTGAAGGCTGATAATATTAAACTTTTAACCGCATCGGCAACTGCGTAAAACTAACTTTAAATACAAGGATAATCCAATGAAAATCAGATATTCAGTTCTCACAGCATTATTCGTATCAGCGATCATGTTTTTTATTTCATGCGACAATCCATTCTCAAGGGATTGGGCTGCAAAAATCGGAAGCGAAACAATCACAATGAAGGAACTCAACAGGTTCTATTATACACAGAACAAACTCTCTCTTGAAAAGGAGAGCAACGAAGAGATCGACAAACTTGCACTGGACCCCATGTTCGTGCAGATGCACCCGACGCTGAACAAGCAGCTTTTTCTCGACAGCATTATCAACGGCAAGGTGGTCTACAACGCAGCAATGGAGGACAGTTCTATAGACAGGGATGAAATGAACGCTTTTATAGAACTCCAGAAATACCAGATAGTAACACAGTATTACCTGTATAAAAAACTTAAAAGCAAGATTGTTGTGACAGAGGATGAAGTTAACGAGTACTATACAAAATATAAATCCAAACTCTCCAAATACACTGCGAACGAGGCTATCGAACTCTGCAGAAAAGACCTTCAGAACAGAAAACTTATGTACGAATCAAACAGGTACGTCGATGAGCTTAAACAGAAGAGCGGAGTCAACAGAGACGGATTCAAGGAATACATGACAAAACAGGGTAAATAAGACATCCCGGCAAAAAAACCTGATTGCACCACCCTTAAAATTCAGGGTCAAAAAACTCCATTACCATGATGGAGTTTTTTTTATTTATGCATTATTGCTTCTGCCGTAAATAGTATTATATT
>JAAYBQ010000337.1 GCA_012730035.1 Spirochaetota bacterium | reverse complement strand
TTCTGACATAGACTCTCTTGCTCTTAATGCCGGAATTCATCCGGATCATTATGGTTATTACCGTATGCTTTCAAAACGTTTTCCGTATGCCATATATTATAAGATTGATAATAATAACACAGTTATGGTATGGCGTGTTTTTGATATGCGCAGCGACCCGGTAAAAATCAGGAAAAACCTTGGTGAATCATAAATTTATTATATCTGAAAGAAATAATATAAACAATTAATCTAAGATAAAATATTAGAGGTAAAAAACTTGAAGATTAAAAAAGCAAAATACGACGTAGCAGGAATAGGAGCAGCGCTCCTTGACTTTACGGTCAATGTGGATGACTCGTTCCTTAAAGAGATAAACCTTGTAAAAGGCCACATGCAGCTTGTTGACGAGGCTACAAGCGCGGAGATTCTTGAAAGAATAAGCCACATGGAGATGAGTGTTGCTCCGGGCGGAAGCAGCGCAAATACCCTTGCAGGTGTTGCAGCGCTCGGCGGTAAGGGCGCGTTTATAGGCAGGGTGGGGAACGATTCAAATGCTGAGCGTTATATTGGTGAGACCCTTAAGTCCGGGGTGGAATCGTTCATAAAACATGGCCACGGAATGACCGGGCACGCCATCACCTTTATTACACCCGATTCGCAGCGCACATTTGCCACGCACCTTGGCGCATGTACCAGTCTCTCAATTTCTGACATCGATTTCGGCGTAATAGAACAGAGTTCAATAATTCACCTTGAGGGCTACCTGTTTGAGCCGCAGCAACAGCGTGAAATATGCTACGAGGCCATGAAGCGTATAAAAGATGCCGGAGGACATGTTTCGTTGGACCTTGCTGACCCGTCACTTATAGGAAGAATAAAAGACGTCTTTGATGACGTAATAGAAAAATACGCGGACATAGTTTTTGCCAATGAGGATGAAGTCCTGGCATATACAGGCAGCGCGGAGCATGACGGGCTGCATATTCTGGCGGAAAAGACAACCTTTGCCGTTGCCAAACTTGGAGAGCGCGGGAGCCTTATAAAAACTGCGGGCAATATCATAAAAGTTGATCCGTTCATGGTGGATGTTATTAACACAAACGGAGCGGGGGACATGTACGCTGCTGGTATATTGTACGGCCTGACTTCGGGCAAAAGCGCCGAGGCTGCGGGTAAAATAGCAAGTTACGCTTCGTCGCTTGTTGTATCATCTGCCGGCGCAAGGTATAACGGAAAGATTGATCCCGTGAAGTTTATTTAAAGAATTTGGCCATTTCAAGAATGGCCTGGTTGTATGCCTGGTCAAAACTCATGTTAGCCTTGAATCCGGCGGCGTTTTTGTGGCCGCCGCCGCCGTTTTTAATGGCTATTGAGGCAACATCAAGGTCACCCTTTGTCCGCATGCTTATTTTGACCGGCCCGTTTACATCCTGTTTGACCAGCACGCTCGCAATTACCCCCTTTACTGTAAAAGGCATATTAATGGTTGCCTCACCCTCAGAGAACGAACCCCCGGTTTCGATAACCATCTCGGGAGTAAGTTTCATTATGACCATCCTGCCGTTGTGCATAACCTCCATGGTGCCGAGTATCATGCTCCTGAGCTGGAAGCTTGCAAGTGAATTGCTTTCATAAAGGTGTTCGTAAACCCTGAATGGATTGACGCCGTGTGAAACCAGAACCGATGCAATACGCAGGGTTTCAGAGGTGGTCTTGGGGTACCTGAATGAACCCGTGTCAAAAACTATCCCCGCAAATAATGCCTGAGCGGTTCTGAAATTAAGTTTAACGCCGTAATGTTCCATTATTGTAAAAACGATTTCAGCAACTGATGATGATTCAACCTTGACGTAGTTTTCATCAGTTTTGTCAAGGAACCCTTCGTGGTGGTCAATTATAAAGTATTCCTTTACAAGCCCGCTGAGTACCCTGTATGCCGAGCCTATATTGTCGTAATCGTTTGTATCCAGTACAAACTGGGAGTATTCTTCGATATCGTCTGGGAGCTGTGATGTGTCTTTCAGTATATTAATCTCTTTGTCAACGTCTATGAAGTTGCATATATCGGGTGTGGGATCAGAATTGAATATTATGGCAGTTTTTCCAAGCTGGCGCAGGAAGTCTATAAAGGCTATTTCGGACCCCAGGCCGTCAGCGTCCGGGCTTTCATGTGTCGAGATAATGAACTTGTCGTTCCTTTTAAGGAATTCTCCCAGCTTCTGTATGGATTTGTTCATCAAACCTCCTGCTTTTCATCCGCTTTAAGGAGCGGGAAACCCATCTCCTCCCGGATCTGAACGTAGCGTTCAGCACATCTCCTTGCAATATTTCTTACCCTGGTTATATACCCGACTCTTTCTGTGACCGAAATAGCACCCCTGGCATCAAGCATATTAAAAACATGTGAACATTTCAACACAAAATCATAAGCGGGAAGCACAAGGTTTGCTTCAGTGTATTCAAGCACTGAGAGGCATTCCTTCTCAAACATGTCAAAAAGTTTAAAGTACATACCCGTGTCGGCAATGTTGAAGTTGTAGTGTGAAAATTCAAATTCGCTCCGGTGGTGTATGTCCCTGTATGTTAAACGGCTGTTCCACTGTATGTCAAAAACGCTGTCAACTCCCTGTATATAAGTGCAGATTCTTTCCAGCCCGTATGTAAGCTCAACAGACACCGGATCAAGGTCAATACTCCCGCACTGCTGAAAATATGTAAACTGCGTGACCTCCATTCCATCAAGCCAGACCTCCCAGCCCAGGCCTGCGGCGCCAAGGGTGGGGGATTCCCAGTCATCCTCGACGAACCTGACATCATGCTCTTTAAGGTTAATCCCCAGGTATTCAAGCGACTGAAGATAGAGGTCCTGTATATTAGAGGGTGAGGGTTTCATTATTACCTGGTACTGGTAATAATGCTGCAGCCGGTTGGGATTATCTCCGTACCTTCCGTCAGTGGGCCTTCGTGATGGTTCAACGTAAGCCACGTTCCATGGTTCAGGCCCCAGTACCCTGAGGTATGTTGCAGGATTGAATGTACCTGCCCCGACTTCAAGGTCGTATCCCTGGATTATAAGGCAGCCCTGTTTTGCCCAGTATTCGTTAAGCCTGGCGACTATATCCTGAAAATGCATAATTCCTCTCGATGCCGGTTGATGAATGAATACGAAAGTTCCGGAGATCTTAAGTCAAGTAAATAAAGCTCCCGGATTTCAGGAAATTGTTTTATCCCTGCCTGAGTATGAGTCTTTAAGTTTATTGTGGAACGCGGTGAAATCCGCCGGTTTTTCCAGTTTGAAATGGCTGAGCACATCATCATTGATGATTTCGAAGCGGTATTTGTTGTTCTCAATTTCGACAAATGCATCGGCAAGGTAGACCGTAAATATCAGGTCACGCAGCGGTGCAGGGGACCTGTGTGGAGCGTGGTGAAGTTCAACAGCTGATGTCAGGGATTCGTTAAAGTTCCACCTTTTGCATATCAGGCCTGCAAGTGAGCTGTGACTTATTCCCAGGCTTATTTCCTCTATAAGGTTGGAATCGGTCATACCCTTGAATCCCGAGATCTCGCGGATCTTTGACGACAGGTCAGGATTAATTGAAAGCAGAACTATTTTGCCTATGTCGGCCAGTAGCGCCGCAAGATAGGCCTGGTCGCTTATTTTTGCGGTGGAGGGTTTGATGTGGGCTATAATCTGGGAATAGAATGCCCTCTTGTATGAGTCCTTCCATATAGCTTCATATTTTTTGTACTTTGATTCAACTACCTTTATGACACCGGTTGCTATGAGCAGTGTGTTAATACCCTTGAGCCCTATAATCCTTACAGCTTCGTCAATTGTGTTTATTCTTCCGGATGTAACATAAGCTGCCGAATTGGAAAGCCTGATGATTGATGCAGCAAGGCCCGGGTCCCTGGATATGGCGCTCGATATGTCGCGGATTTCACTTTTAGGATCCCTGCAGAGCAGCCGGATCTCCCTGATATTGTCAGGTATCGCGGGAATTTCATTTATTTCGTTGAGTATCTCTTCGGTTATCCTGCTCTGCATCTCCGGGGTGCTCAGGTTGGAGGGCAGCGTGAGTGTTATTGACGTAAGCTTTTCAGTTTTACTTATGCTGAATGATTCCCTCGGGAGCCCGGAATTTTTAAGAAGCATAAGGGTCATGATCAGTCCAAGTCCTGCACCTTCAGAATCATCGAGCACATCCATGAATGCCTCGGACATGTCAGTGTAGGTATACGCCTTGTTGATCCTGGCCTTTATCTTGTTCAGCTCGGGGTCGATTATGGGATTGTTATTGATCACTGTTATGTGAAGGTTGTCGTTTTTCCGGGAGAAGTTAACCCTTACAACATATTTTGAGCCTTCTATTGTACGGGTTACATCGTTCTCTTCATTCTGGAAAACATACTCCTTGAAGTTTTCCATGCCCTCCCTGTATCCGGACCTGTCATTAATATTAAAGCCCTTTATTTCAAAGTAGAGCCGTTTAAGGTTGGCCTTTATCCCGTTATTTATAAGCTCACGGGTTATGGCTATTACAGTGTTCTTGTAGAAGAGCAGGTCATACTGTTCAAGAAACCGGTGTATTATCTTTGTAATAAGTGCGTCAACTTCGGGCGCGAGTTTCTGAAACTGGATGAAGAAATCCTCTCCGGTAGTAATGGCTTTTATATAATCGGGGGGTTTTATGAAAAAACCTTTTGATTCAATCGCGCTCAAATTCGGGCTCCTGTAGTCCTGGCTGCCGTTTTACCCCGGAATAACCGGTTTTTATATAATTTTTACAGAATGTCCGGCACAAAGGTTGTTGTACTGCGGGATTTCTGCCTGGCCATGCTATCAATAAACACCTGTAATATGCTCATTAAAGGTGTTAAGGGTATTCTACATGCCCGTAACTATTATAGCAAATATTTTTTTTAATGCATGCAGTTTTTTATATAAGAAGATTTTTAACAGATTCTGTTCTGTTATAGCTGTTTTTTTGTTTAAACAGGGGGGGGCAAAGCATGAATTCAGGTGTCATGGAGTTACATGTAATAATTTCATGTTGACACATGCGTGATATTTTTACTATAATGAAAACGTACATGGTGCTGGTTTTGAGATTATCGAAGCCTCTATGGATAATTATGAAGCCTTATTCAGGGATATTGCTGATCCGATCCTGGAATTACTGGCAGATAGCTGTTATATTATGATAATCATGGCGGAGTAATCCGATGAAAAAGGGAGATTTTCCAAATCTGAATACAAAATTGCCTGACGGACTGATGCCCAGTGGCATGTCATACAAGGTAATGGTTGTCGACAGCAAGGAATTTCACAGAAAGCAGATTGTTCAGATACTGGAATCTGAAAGATATACAATAGTTGAAACCGCTGTTAACGGCAAAGAGGCACTGGATAAGATTGCAAAACTGAAAGTCAGGCTTGATCTTATTACCACTGAACTGGATATGCCCGTTATTGACGGTTATGCCATGCTCTACGAGCTTAAACAGAAGGGGAACATGCCGGCAGTGGTTTTTATTGCAGAGGATACCACAAAGGGTGTTATGCAGGACCTGATAACCATGGGTGCAAAGGATTTTATACTAAAGCCGGTTAACAGAAGAATTATTCTGGAAAGAATTAAGAACGTTTTATCAAAAAGAGCCCTTCAGACTCAGGATATCTGAAATATTGAAATTGTAAACGGGAGACCCTCGTATGCCGAATGAGCTGGATACAGCCGCGACCAACTTTTCTGAACAGTCAAAGAAACACCAGATAGCTCTATACTACACCATGGGCGACCAGGAGAAGGCTAAAAAAATGGTCACCGGGGGGTATTCGGACCTTTATGTCATCAAATGTGTTTTCTCATCATCAAGCGTTTACGGCGGATTTATAGCATTCATAAGTCCGGTTTATCTTAAGGCTGTAAGCGGCTATATTATTATAACACGATCTTTTGACCTTGTTGATGTAAAGACAACAAAAGACTGGAGGGCCTTCGAAAGGCAGCTTGTTGAGGCTGCAAAGAAGGGGGAACACGACGAGGTCTTTTCCAGCCAGGT
>JAAYBQ010000336.1 GCA_012730035.1 Spirochaetota bacterium | reverse complement strand
GCGGTAAATCCCATGCCACTGACTACACCAATGCCTCGCGCACGCTCATATTCGACATAAAAGATAAGAAGTGGTCCCCCGAACTCTGCGAGATCCTTGACATACCGGTCAATATACTTCCACAGGTGTACCCCTCAGCTTACAGTTTCGGCCGCACCTCGGGCTGCGGATTTCTGCCCGACGGTATAGAGATCGGCGGCATAGCCGGTGACCAGCAGGCTGCCATGGTGGGGCAGTCCTGCGTATCTACCGGCAGTACCAAGAACACCTACGGCACCGGCTGCTTTATGCTGCTCAACAACGGTCCTGAATACATAATATCTCAGAACGGTCTGCTTACCACGCTCACTCCCGACAGCAAGGGGAACCCGGTCTACGCGCTTGAAGGCTCGGTTTTTATAGGCGGGGCTGTAATGCAGTGGCTGCGCGACTACATGAAGTTTTTTGACAGCGCAACCGAGTCCGAGGGCATTGCCTCTTCAGTATTCAACCGTGACGACGAGGTTGTCTTTGTCCCCGCGTTTGTCGGCCTTGGCGCCCCATACTGGAACATGGACGCGCGCGGAGCCATATTCGGGCTTACCCGGGACACCACGCGCGAACAGATAGTCCGCGCCGCGCTCAAGTCTATAGCTTTCCAGTCAATGGATGTTATTCACGCGATGGAACAGGACACGGGCAAGCGCATCGAAGAGCTGCGTGTTGACGGCGGCGCCACTGACAACAAGTTCCTTATGCAGTTTCAGTCCGACATACTGGGGGTTCCGGTACTTCTGCCCGAGATCAGGGAATCGACAGCACTTGGAGCAGCCTATCTTGCCGGCATATCATCAGGTTTTTATCCGACTATAGAGGAAATTTCGTGCGAAAACCGGATAAGCCGCAGGTTTGAGCCCGTAATGAATACTGCTGAACGTGAAAAACAGGCAGCGTTGTGGAAAAGGGCAGTTTCAAAACTGCTTTAAAAAAAAAATTTCGGCTTGCTTTTCGCGGTAATTATATTATTTTATATATAATACCGGAATTAATTCCTTAACCGTTTTGCGTAATAAAATACCTGGTTATCCCGATGCGAAGGCGGGATAAACTAAACAATCTTTTGTACCAGTTATTTTCAGGAATAATTACTGATATAATCATAAAATGCAGAATGCCGGAGGCTTTTTAATGGCAAAACCAATGCTGGGCGAAATGCTCGTAGAGAACAAAGTTATTACACAGGAACAGCTTGACAGGGCCCTTGAGGTTCAGACCAGCGAGGGCGGTCTTATAGGGATCATACTTGTTTCCCAGGGTGTCATTACTGAACAGACGCTTGTTGAATACCTGGCGCGCCAGGCAAAGATAGTTACCACATCGGAATAAATCAACCATCCACTTCAGTGATTACAGGCCGGGATTAACTTCCCGGTTTATCTTTTTTTTCTTGCAATAATCAAATTCCGCTGTAATCAGGTTTTATAATCCCGGCATTTCATTTGTTAAAGCGTTGTAATCATTTTTGGCAATCGCTGAATTATAATTTTTTTATACATGGAGTTAATCAGGTTATGAAACACTCGTTAAAAGAATGGATTTTTGCCATGAGGCCATGGTCCTTTCCCGCTTCCGCCATATCGGCGCTCGTAGCCTTTTCGTACATCTTTTTCAGGTTTTCAGGATTGTCCTCGTTGTACGACATCAACTGGTGCTACGGCGTACTTGCAATTCTTGGAGCAGTAATTTTCCAGGCCGGGTCCAATGTAGCCAATGATTATTTCGACTACAGGCACAAGGTTGACACAAAGGAATCAATCGGGATCAACCGCCTCCTCATCGATGAAGTATTCGAGCCGAAAACTTTTCTGCGCTATTCACTTATACTCCTTTCAGCCGGCATCCTGCTGGGTATATACTTTTTGTTCAACACGGGGATTGAACTGCTATGGATAGGAATCATCGGCGTTTTAAGCGGATTCTTCTATTATAAACTTAAATACATCGCGCTGGGTGACCTTCTTATCTATATAATCTTCGGCCCAATGATAATGCTCGGAACCATGTTTGTCATGACCGGCAGAATCAATACCGACGCCCTGTTAATATCAGTCCCGATCGGATTTCTCATAGTGAACATACTGCATGCCAACAACACGCGCGACATGAAGCACGACGGTAAGGCCAACATAAAGACACAGGCCATGCTGCTGGGTGTCAGGGGTTCAATAATTCAATACATAATACTGGGTATAGGTGCTTATGTGGCTGTGGCTGTCATGGCTGCTTTTAAAGTTCTTCACCCCCTTTCGCTTATAGTGTTTGTTAGTTTACCGCTGGAAATAATGAATATTAAAAAAATGCAGAAGGCCGAATTTGACAAACCCGAGCTAATAAACAACATGGACGAAATGTCTGCCAAGCTGGTACTGGCATTCGGCGGTCTGCTCGCCATATCAAATTTTATAGCGGCGTATCTATGAAAAAGATAATCATACCGGTAGTCATTGCCGCGCTGCTCTGGTTCGTCATGTTTTCGCCATGGACCTCCGGTTATGTCAATTTCTGGATAACAATGGGATTTTCCGCTCTGTTCCTTGCTGTAATGGCCGCGTTACTTACTGATAATTTCAGAAATCAGTTTTCATTTACAGGCGTCGATCTTCTGCTGGGGCTGGTTTCGGCGGCGGTGCTTTACGGCGTCTTCTGCCTGGGCGATTATTTATCAGCGCTCCTCTTCGATTTCGCTAAAGGCCAGGTAAACAGCATCTACGGCATGAAACAGGGTCAGAGCCCCGTTATGCTGGGCCTGCTCCTCGCGTTCATCATAGGCCCGGCAGAAGAGATCTTCTGGCGCGGTTTTGTCCAGCGTTCGCTTGCCGCGCGATACGGCCAGTGGGCCGGGCTCTTTGCCGCAACACTGGTATATACCCTGGTGCACGTCTGGTCCTTCAACTTTATGCTTATAATGGCTGCCATGGTCTGCGGTGCGTTCTGGGGCCTTATTTATAAATACAACCGTAGTCTCACAACGCTGATCGTTTCACATGCGCTGTGGGATCTGATGGTGTTTATTGTTTTTCCTATTGTGTAGCGGGAAAGTGTTTTACGGGTATCTTAACCGGCATTCAGGTTCTGCCTTAACGCGGCCTGCAAAAAGCGGAATCCATTTAAGCTAAAGAGTTGAACTATAAATGCGCCAGTATTCCGGATTATTGAGAAATATCCACCCGGAATGATGCACTCTGGTATTTTTTAAAAAATTCAGGCAGGATTATCAGTGAAAGATTATTTACCAGCTCTTCTTATTGTTCTGCTTGCTCTCACGGGCTGTCTTTCGTCGGCAGATTATGACCGGCAGCGTTTTTTCACCGTGGTTGCTGCGGGCGATACTGTCCACCCGGTTAACGAAGGCTATCTTGATGAATTCATTGCACTGGGGCGTGAAATCTATGCTCCAACCAGGGATCTTATCAGCAGCGGCGATCTCTCCTTCGTGAATATCGAGGGGCCATTTATGGATGACAAACGGTACATCGAGAAGGGGGGAATTGTTTTTGCCAATTACCCGTCAGACCTTGACAACCTGCTCTGGGCCGGGTTCAACTGTTTCAGCCTGGCCAACAACCATTCCCTTGACTGCGGTGTCGCCGGCGTAAAAAACACCCTTGACCTTCTGGATAAAAAAAAATCTGAACCCGGGCATAAAAATCTTGTGTACGCGGGACTTGGGCGAACCCCTGACGAAGCAGCAAAGTTTTCCGCGGCAGTTATAAATAATGTGAGGGTGGCATTTTTTGCGTACACGGCGCGCTACAACCGTGCGGGCAGACTCTGCAACGACTACAGCCTTAAAGGGGCAACAGGCGATCTCGCAATGGCCGAAGGCGCGCAGCTTAAAATTGTTTCGGTTCACCATGGAGAGGAGTTCCGCCATGTGCCGTCATCAGAAGTGGTAAACAGTTACCGCGCCCTTATAGACGCCGGCGCTGACCTTGTACTGGGGCATCATCCGCACGTGGCGCAGGGGGTCGAAAAGTACGGCCGGGGCTTAATCTTCTATTCGCTGGGCAATTACGCCATGGGCACTGTTTCTAAAAGGCACATAAAGCTTAACGGCAGACTCTACAGCATAATCGCCAGGGTGCGGTACAGAAAAACAGGGAAATCGCTTTATCCTGAATCTGTCGAAATTTTTCCATTATATTCAGATAACGCTAACGATCTTGTGGTGGGCGGCAATGCGCTCAGGCGCCGCAGGTTTGTGCCTGAAGTCCTTACTGGTCTGTTCGCGCAGCATGTCCTGGACCGCATCGAGCTCTGGTCTTCGCAGGTGCCGGGTAACAGAACCCGGTTTATCCGCGAAGGTGACGTGCTTACGGTGAAATTCTGAGCTATCAGTTAAGTCCATGGCACAGCCTGTAACGTGCGCCCCCGGCTGATTAACATGGCACCGTTAATGAAAGCACAGCAGCGTCCCCCGGCGGGGGTTAATTGATCCATCGTATAAAAACAACTCTCCTCCCTTGCGCTTGGGCGGTAGTTTATTAAGTTTATAAACCACCTCCGGGGGTGGCAGCAAAAAATATCTGAAAAAGCTGCTGATTTTTCTGCCGGGGGCTGGTGTGACAGAGAATTTTGTTACGCCTCCGGTTCCCTGATCGTTATACCGTTTCTCTTTAAAAACTCGGTGAATCCGTAAACATCCTTTCCGGCGAACCTTAATTTAACGGCGTTAACCGGGCAGTTGTTCACGCAGCCGAAGCAGGCAATGCATTTTCCAGTGTCAACCCCATCCCTGTCCGGGCCTATTGCGTCAACGGGGCACTTCTCAACGCATATCCCGCACCTTATGCATTTTTTATGATCAATGGAGTGGCCTGTCATCAGGAGCTTTGTAAAGAAAATTGACACACCGCCTTTCATGGTGTTGTTAAAACTGAAATTTCCATTAACTTCAATCCCTTTGCCCGCGCGTGCGCTTGAAAGAACTGATTCAGCGTAACCGCGCGCCCTGTTGAATGTCCCCTCGTCGGGCAGGTGCCTGTACTTAAGTATGCGCCCGGTGTTCCCCGAAGACCATGTAGGCGCGAATGTTGACATGTTCGAAAACTTTTCGATTCCCGCAGGTACCCCGCCCTTATCCGCCAGCAGTGCCATCAGTTCGCACGCCGTGTTGTGCTGGTTGCCGCCTGCTCCGCCGAAGGTGACGAATGATGCAACCGGCACACCTTCGATTGATGGAATCGTTTTAAGCCAGTCTCTGAAGTTTTCCGGCACCTCGTAGTAGAATACCGGTGAGCCCGCGGCTATTATGTCGTAGCCGTTAATTTCCGCCGCGTCAAAACTCCTGTAGTCCCCTGAAGTAACCTTTAAACCCTGCTTTCTCCAGGCCGATGCGATCGCCCTTCCGATCCGCTCTGTGTTCCCCGCCTGGCTGTACCAGAGAACCAGCCCCTTTTTAATACCGCCCTTTTTTATCTCTCTGTTGTTCTTTATTTTTATGCCCATGCTTTTACATCCTGTTATAATTGCTGCTGCTGTTAAAACCGCGGCCAGTATGAATGATTTTCGTGTCAGCATTTACCCGTACCTCTAATCAGTCGCCTGCTCTTTCGTGCGGGCGTGGCTGTAATTTGAATTTACGCCTTGTTCTTAACCTTCCGGCAGGTCACATTCCCATACTAAATTATTGATTTAAGTCAAGGTAATTATTTGTTTATCAGTATAATGTGATGCAAATACCGGGGGTAAAAAATATGGCAAATGATACAATGGGTACGGCAATAAAGGCCGCAAATTTTATTGAATACCAGGCTGGTTCAGTCGTCAGCAAAGAGATTATCCGCAAGGATACTGGAACTGTTACAATCTTCGCGTTTGATAAAGGTGAGGGATTAAGTGAACACACCGCTCCATTTGACGCGCTTGTACAGGTTATCGACGGCGAAGCCGGGATAATAATTGCAGGTAAAAATAACGTGGTAAGGGCCGGCGAGTTTATAATCATGCCCGCAAATGAGCCCCACGCGCTGCATGCGCCTGAGAGGTTCAAGATGATACTTACTATGATACGGTCATAACGGGTTCCTGTTTTTACAAATAACAATGGGCTGCTCAAAAAGTCATTCCCGCAGATGCGGGAATCCATTTTTGCAGCATGTCAGCGGTGTAAACCAATGGATTCCGGCTCTGACGGCCGAAATGACATTTGAGTCTGCCCCACTCTTACTTAACTTCAACAAGCCATTTATGTTTGTCTTTTATATCGCCGTACTGTATGCCCGTAAGCGTATTGTAGAGTTTTGTTATAACCGGGCCGGCCTCTTTCTCTGACCCGAACTTCAGGTTTTTACCCTTGTAGTGAATCGTTGTAACAGGCGTAACAACAGCCGCTGTTCCCACAGCGCCTATCTCGCTGAATTCGGGAAGCTCGGCAACGTCAATGGGGCGCCTTTCAACCTTCATCCCAAGATCCTTCGCGATTATCGAAAGGCTCTCGTTTGTAATGCTGGGAAGAATGCTTTTCGATTTTGGTGTTACGTACGAGTTTCCCTTTATGCCTATAAAGTTCGAAGTGCTGAACTCGTCTATAAACCTTTTCTCTTTCGGGTCAAGGTGAAGAACTACCGGGTAGCCCTTGTCATAGCCGAATCTTGCTGCGGCAAGTCCTGCTGCGTAGTTTCCTCCAACCTTGCAGTCCCCCACTCCGTCAGGTGCGGCGCGGTCAAACTCCGTTGCTATAAGCGCCTTTACAGGGTGGATACCCCCTTTGTAGTAGGGGCCGACTGGCGTAACAAAAATCAGGAATGTATATTCATCTGCAGGCCCCAGCCCCACACGCGCGCCAGTGCCTATAACAAGCGGCCGCATGTAAAGGCTCGCGCCTGTTCCGTAGGGCGGAACGAATTTTTTGTTTGCTGCAACAACCTTTTTTACGGCGTCAACAAACATCTTTTGAGGCATTGGAGGAATGGATATTCTTTCGGATGTTTTCTGAAGCCTTTTCCAGTTCTCTTCCGGCCTGAACACTACAATTTTACCGTTTTTTGTCTCAAAGGCCTTCATTCCCTCAAAGCATTCCTGGCCGTAATGAAGGCAGGGCGCGGCCATGTGAAGGTTCAGGTTTTCGTCCTGAGTCAGTTCCCCCTTTGACCACTTCCCCTTTTTGTAATAGTACCTTATGTTGAAATCGGTTTTCCGATAGCTGAATGTAAGGTTTTGCCAGTCCAGTTTAGCTTTTTCGCTGCTCATATTGCTGCTCCCGGTATGTTAAAATCTCAGTCTGCCCGGTCTTTCAGGCGTCATCGTGTCAGCAGGCCGGCAGAATGATCTGTTGAAATGGCTGGATAAGTGCGTAAAACCAGTCGTCCTTCAGGTATAACAAAACCGGAATTTTATTTTGTCAAGCAAGTTCAGTGAAAAGAAAAGTGCCCGCGTGGGAATTATTTTAAAATTCTTGACTAAACCGGTTCATTTTATTTTTGTATTAATGATCTGCCGGCGGAACGGCTGTTTCGGGATAGAGCTTTTTACCGTAATCACGAATTCAGGCAAACCGGCTTTTCAATTTGACAGCGCAGCATAAAACCGCTATTCTATTACAAATATAATCAAGGAGCCGCGATGTGAGTTCAAAAAATTCCGACATAAAAAGTCCAGAGGGTAAACTTGGTGTGCTGATACCCGGCCTTGGAGCTGTAAGTACAACGTTCATCGCCGGATCAATACTCGTAAAAAAGGGAATAAGGCTGCCCATAGGTTCCCTTACGCAGATGGGTAAACTCAGGGTAGGGCGGGGTGAAAACGCTAAAGAGGTTTTTATCAAGGATTTTGTTCCACTTGCCGGTCTGGGCGACCTTGAATTCGGCGGCTGGGATATATTCGAGGATACGGTCTACCAGTCCGCGAAGAACGCGCAGGTGCTTTCGGGTGATGACCTGGAGGAGGTTAAAGATGAAATGTCAAAGATAAAGCCCTGGAAGGCTGTGTTCAATAAACACTTTGTCAAAAATCTTGACGGCACCTGGATAAAAGAGGCGCCATCATACTGGGATCTCGCGCAGATGGTAAAGGATGATATACTCAATTTTAAAGAGGAGAAAAAGCTTTCAAGGCTTGTGATGATATGGTGCGGCAGTACCGAAATATACCAGGAGATGATACCCGGCGTACACGATACACTTGAGAACTTCGAGAAGGCGCTTAAGTCAAGCCACCCGGGCATAGCACCCAGCATGATCTATGCCTACGCTGCAATGGATCTTGGCATACCTTACGCAAACGGCGCGCCTAACCTGTGCAACGACATACCGGCGCTCTGGGAACTCGCAGACAAAAAAAGGGTACCCATGGGCGGAAAGGATTTTAAGACCGGCCAGACATTCATGAAGACCCTGCTCGCGCCCGGCCTCAAGTCAAGGATGCTCGGCATGAGGGGATGGTACTCAACCAATATACTCGGCAACAGGGACGGTGAAGTTCTTGATGACCCCGATTCATTCAAGACCAAAGAGGTCAGCAAACTTTCAGTGCTCGAGCAGATCCTCCAGCCCGATGATTACCCTGAACTCTACAGGGACTTCTATCATAAGGTTACAATCAACTATTATCCGCCCCGCGGCGACAACAAAGAGGGGTGGGACAACATAGACATATTCGGATGGCTGGGATACCCCATGCAGATCAAGGTTAACTTTCTCTGCAGGGATTCAATTCTTGCGGCGCCCATAGTGCTCGATCTTGTACTTTTCATGGACCTGGCGGCAAGGGCTTCACTCTCGGGCAACCAGGAATGGCTCGCCTTCTACTGGAAGAGCCCCATGCACGCGCCTAATGACCACCCCGAACACGATATATTCGTGCAGCTCATGAGGCTTAAAAACACGCTGCGCTGGTTCATGGATGAACCTCCAGTAACATATCTCGGTTCCGAGACATATAACTGATAGGTTTGCTGCAAAACTCAGTTTAACACCATGACAAATTATTTCAGCGCTGCGGCCACTGCCGCGGCGCAGTTCTGAATATAACTGCTGCAGGGGGTAAACATGTCATTCCTTAACAGGAAGGGGGCAATCATTTTCACTTCCCTGGTCCTTTCCGCGTTTATTAACGGCGCGATCTTTGCGAACGATTCAGTTCATGCCGCAGACGATGACATCTACATTCTCAGGAACGGCAGAATAATCCATATCGCTGGAACAGACCCCGAAGAGCTTAACCCCGGCGGCGATGTCACTGCAATTTATGGCGCGGATTCGGGCGTGTACTACATACGGCACGATGACAGGGGATACACAGCGGGTTTCTACTCCCCGTCAGGTGCTGAAGGTTTTGAGTTCCAGCTTCTTCACCTGTCATACACCGTGGAACGGTTCGTTGTTTCAGAAAAAATAATCTACACGCTCTTCAGAAAGCCGGCAGATCTTGCGGATCAGGGCGGCAGCGAACTTGTAAGGCTTAACCCCCGCGGAGGTATTGTAGATACTGTTGACCGAGTGCGCGATTTCGGCATTGTGCGGGGCGCTGTCTTTATACTGCGTGACAGTGAAATTATTTATAATGGCACCACTATTCCCCTGATGCTCCAGGGTGACCTTTTTGTGCGCTCCGTGGTTGACGACAGGCTGGTGCTTGTGGGGAGCAATGACCAGACCGAGGTCTGCGACGTAGTTGACAGCAGGAATATCTACCAGTACGGCCCCGCGGGATCGCTGCCGGTTAACGAAGAGTACAACCTTGTGCTCGAATTTACCGATGTGGTATCTTCAGAGACCAGGCCCGATCCTGAGGGGAGCATGGTCTTTTATAATATCATAATTAACGGCATAGAGGAGGAGCGGACAGATTTATCCCCCGGGCGGGTAACTAAAAGATCGTGCCTGCTGCTTGACCCTGGCAGAAACTACCTTGTCCGCATGGAAAGGTGGGAACTTGACAGATCAAAGGGAAGGTATGTCAGGGCAAACAATATTATGCAGCCTGGCGAGCTTGATCTTTTTATACCGGAAAACAGGGGCCTTAAAATCATGATTGAGTTCACCGGTTCGGGCTACAACATAAGCCGGGGCGTTTACAGGGGCGATGAAAAGTAAAAAAGGGGACCTTCGGGCCCCCCTTTTATCACGGATATTTAAAGTAATTTATCTGTCACTGTTAATTACGGCTGTCTTTCTTTCATCCTTCTGCACTATCTTCTGCATCTCTTTAAATTCAACTGAATCCCTGCCGTATTTAAGTTCAACAGCCTTTAATATGGCCTGGTTCTTTCTGTTCTTGTAGTATGCAACCTCTTCGTCGGGAGCTGCCCGGCTGTTGTCAAGAATGGTCTCCATGAATGCATAGCAGCTTGAAAGGTACTTATATGCCCACTCGTCCTTTCTGGTTTCGTCTGTCAGCTCCAGGTATCTCTCCAGAATGGGGATGCATGGTTTAAGGTTGCCAAGGTCATACTGGGTTGATACGTATATCCTGTAGAGCACAACCTTGAAGTTTATGTACCTGGGGTCGCTCTTGATTTCGTTCGAGTTTATTTCGTCCAGAAGGTTAATCGCTCTTGTGAAGTATGTGACAGACTTGGTTTTGGCTGTTACTTTAACGCCTGCAACGTACCTGTCCTGCGCGTTTTTGCGGTCAATCTCCTGCCAGTACCATTTTTCAGAGAGGTATTTTTTCTGTTTGAACTGCTCCCTTGTCATGGCTATATCTGCCACCATGTCATCAAGAATGTCCACACCCTTGGAATATTCATCTTTTGCCATTTTAAGGCGTGAGTCTGAATAATCTTTGCTGAGCTTTTCAAGGTCTTTTATCGATTTTATATACGGTTTATAATCTTCAGTTCTCCAGCCGTCACTGGCGGGTTTGTTGATGTTTCTTTCCTCTGTATCGCTTGAAATGCCGCCGTCAGCGTTTTCCCCTGTACCCTGTGCCATTACCGCGGCTGAAAATATAGACACGATGATTGCTATCCCGAAAAGTACAGGTAATTTTCTTTTAAAATATCCTGATTTCATAATTACCCCTTCAAAACTGTGTATTGAGCTTAGTATAATAATCGACTTTGTAAGATCAAATATTTATCTATTTTTTGATTAATAAATCCATTATTTGAATTTTAAACCGGCAATTATTGATTAAAATATTTATTAGTACAACAGGATCGTTTTAATTCTCTCCGCCGCATTCCGTGGCGGGAATAGAGCATTTTATTCTGCAAAATAGTTAAAGATTTAACTCTGATTTTAAATTGTCTGTTTAAAGGCTGTCCGGGCCTGCCGTAAAAAGATCCGCTTAAAAAAAACAAATTATCTTGACACAGCGTGCTCAAGGAGGGTTATTTATAGCTGTTTACGATTGAATTGGTACAATTCTTGTCATTTTGCAGAAGCTGTTCGAAATGACAATGCCCTGATCATTCGTTAAATGCGACAAGTCAAAACAGAGTGAAGTTACTGAATGATAAAAAAGAACAGGGAACAATTCTGCTCGTATTGCGAGTATTCAGGAATAATCTTTAACCCTTCATTTGAGCTTACCGGTGACAGTGTTCTTTCGCCCTGTCCCAAATGTGTGGGCGCAAAATGTAAATGCGGCGCAGAGGAGCCCTATTACTATTTTGAAGGGGAGAATATAGTCCCGTGCCCCTGCAGGGATACGCGCATGAAGATCGGGCGGGTCCTTGACATCTACTATTCGTCTGGCATTGACAAAAAATTCAGGTGGAAAAACATAAGCGATTTCAAGGTGGGGAACAACAGGCTCGCGGCAGAGGCTCACAAGGCTGCTTATGAAATAATCACAAAGTTCCCCGACGTAAAAAAGGGGCTTTTCCTCTGGGGCAATCCAGGCACAGGCAAGACTCTCCTTTCGACCATAATCCTCACTGAGCTCATAAGGCACTACGCTGTTCCGGGAAAGCTCATAAAAATATCGCGCAACTTCTTTAGCCTGCTGCGTTCAACATTTTCCGAATCATCGAAGCTTTACGGCCAGTCGGGCGCGATCGAGAAGGAGTTCGCAAATATTGACGTACTTGTTATTGACGACTTCGGCGTACAGCGCGATTCATCGTGGGAGCAGGAGACACTATACAACCTTATAGACGCCAGGTACGAGGGTGAAAAATTCACCATCATAACTTCGAACAACAATCCTGAAAAAGCACTCAAGGAACTCTCAGAGGGCCGCATACTCTCAAGGCTCAGGGAGATGTGCCGCATACTTGAACTTAGCGGCGAGGACTACAGGGAAAATAAATAATGCCCATTGCATATATAGGGCTCGGCAGCAATCTTGGCATCAGGGAGCAGTACCTGGCCGCGGCCCGTAAACTGATTGCCGAAAGCGCGGGTAAACTAATCGCTGAATCCTCAATACTCGAAACAAAAGCAGTGGACTTTACTGACCAGCCCGATTTTCTGAACCAGGTTATAAAGATCGAAACGGAACTCGACCCCGTTCAGCTGATCGAAGAGTTAAAGCGCATAGAAACAGCAATCGGCCGCAGTAAAACCTTTAACAAGGGCCCCCGAGAGATAGACCTTGACATACTGCTCTACGATGACATTATTCTTAACAGTGACAGGCTTGTGATCCCGCACCCGGCTATAGTTCACCGCGACTTTGTAATGAGGCATCTGGTGGAAATTGAACCCGGCCTGTGTGACCCGGTGAGCGGGAGTATGTACCGGGAGATGGCCGGCAGAGGCCGGCAATAGATACCATTGTCCAGACCGGGGTGCAGCGTACCGTGGGTGCTAAATGATACGCACAATACCGGCACCAGCATAAAGTCTCCGGCCCTGACTGTTTCAAATATAGAGCGGAATAGTTGACATGATTCAATATAATTATATTTTCAGTATAATCTCTGAGGTTAAAACTATTCTATGAAAGAGAAAACCGGCTACGCAGTCATTCGTTACAAGATTTCCAAGGGCGATATATATGATGAGGCGACCGTTGGCTTTTTCGACCGCTTCGAGGAGGCTGAGGCCGAAATGCTCTCACGCATGGCGGGCCGGGATCACGGGGTGCGCTGGCCAGACTGGGAGGAGTACGAGGTCCACTTATTCAGGGAGGGCCAGGATCAGGGAAGGGTCAAGGAGCCGTGAGGGTCAAACACGAAAGGTGCGAGCCGAAAGGCTTTACCCCCTGTATCTTTTGCGCGAGCCACGCCTATGGCTTCGATGTGAGGCTCGATCTGGAACGTGAGGTTCCCCCTGAGATCAATCGCTTCAGGCGGCTTGTTGTCTTGGGATTAGACCATTGTCTGCTTGAATGCCCCGACTGCGGCACCATCTTCCTCCAACGAAGGCTCATCGATAACGAGCCGGGCTCGTCCACTGACACCATCGAATTTGAGGTATTGCCGCGGCCAAGGGCGGAGGAGCTCCTGTCCTGGGCAGAGAAAGAGGGCTACGAGGTCAAAGGAATGGCTGAGCGCTGAAATTTTCACCATATAACTGCGGAGTTCACGGAAAAATAAAACAAGTCAAATATTTACACAGAATAATTTGAATTTGCAGCGCCATCACCAGGACTTAAAGTCAGGTCCGGCCTTCTAAAAGCGTCCTGCTTGCTGCCTGCCTCAGGCGGCCTTATGGACCGCACACAGATATGAGTCTATCTCCATTCTCCAGTCAGTATGGCTTTTCTGTTAACGGTGAAAATTATATGTGCTTCACAGGCGTCTGTTCCAGGTTCGTATATTTCTGTAAAACCGGTAATCTTGAGCAGGTTCAGATATTTATAAAGTCCATCAATACTGGACATGCTGTCAATTGTTAATTTGTGATCCTTCATTTCTATTATTGAACTGTCAGGAAAAGTTAACCTTATCCATGATCCCCTGTCTGCAAAGTCTTTTACTGTTGAAAAAACTTCGAGGTCGAGATTACAGCCTTGTTGGGGTATGTGGATCAACCAATAATTTTTTATCTGGATAAGTATTGTCTGGCTCTTCAGGCTGTCGTGTGGAAACTGGCAGTAAAAGTTTTACTCGAACTTATTTGTCCTGCAGTTGTACCTGACACGTCTTTGACTTGTGGTCCCGACACCATCCTTATCCTTATCATCAAGATATGAATACTCAATCACAGTAGAACATGTAGTCTCAGACACAATCGAAGCTTCACTCATCGAATAATCAGAGGTATCATACACCTCGTTAAACGTATTTCCATCGTTGATGTAAACAGCAGCTATGGAACCGGAATTGATTTCAGCAAAAACAAGAATATCGACAAGATCATCATTGTTTATGTAACGCAGCCTGATGTCAAGGACCTCTGAACAGATGGATCCACCCAGCCTGCTTATGATATCAAAATGATTCCATTTTCCGTCCTGGTAATACCACAAAGAAGGGGCATACTCTTCGCCAGGTTCATCAAATCCGCACTCCATCCCCACACAATACCAGGCTACACAAAGGTCACCGTTAATGCCGCTTTCACTGATCCTTATCAGGTCAGGTGTATTGATTGTCTTTTTACCGGATTCCGGGTATTCCACCGTTGCCTTGTATTTAAGTGAGACTTCTCTCTTCAACTGTTCCAGGTCATGGTTTTTGTAATTACCTTTTTTTGCACCATTAAGATGCCCTGCGAACAACCAGCCCTCAAGGTTTTTATACCTGATAAATGCCCATGGTGCTGTTATTTTATCCACCCTTGAATCCTTGTCTGAATACCTGACAATAATAACCTCTTCTTTAAATGGGATATTGGCAAGCGCCTGCGAAGACGCATCCGGAGCAGAACGAAGTACAAGACCGGTTTCTGCGGCTACACAGGTTTTAATGTTTAATCCATTATCAACGTGGATCGCAGCGTTTTCATTCTTTTTGCATGATGTTAAAAATGTGAGCAGAACAAAAGAAATTATAAAATATTTATACATATAGCTCGCTCCCGATATTTTTATTGCATTTATAAGGATTCCTTAGCTGAACATACACAGGTAAAATGCGGATGTCAATTTCATTAAAAAAAATTTTAATTTACAGAATCATAAACAGGACTTGAAGCCAGGTATAACAGGTTTGCTTACCGTAAGTACAGGTATGTCGTCATAATCCGGGGCGGTCCGGGGGACTTTAAGTGTTTTAATACGGGGAGTTTTCTGTATTAAAAGAACAGTTTACTATGTGAACAATGGGCCGGGACAGATCTGCGTCGAATTCATCACGAATTCATTACGAATCCAGCCTGAATATGATTATCTTATTGAACCGCGGCAATTCAGGGCCGGTAATTAAAAAAAATTTAAAAAATCAAAAATAATTTTTACTTTTTTGAAGTTCATGGCGTATACAATGTATAGCGCGCCATAATGATTATGATTTTAATGATCTTAAAAAACACCTTAAATATTTATGCGGCAGATGAGTGTTCACCGGGTGTGATCGAACTGCAAAAAATTTATTTTACTGTGCCATTCACGGGTGCTTTAAGCCGGTAAGCTTACTCCCTGTTCGGGGCTGCAATTTTACCTTAATGCCTCGTGTAAAAAACGTGCCAAAAAAATACACTTTTCCTCACAAAAGCTTTATCTTGTGGTTAATATTCAAATTCACCCTGAAATCCGGGCGGGATTTAAAGGTTTGCTGAAGAATAATCCATTTTTTATTGACCCTTTAGCCTGTTTTTATTTTAATGTCTGTGGTGAATATAAAAAAATGAATTGCATCGCCTGCCTGTTGCAGGCAGGGTAAAGAGGAGGAGGTATGAGCGCAAAAATTGCAGTTAACGGATTCGGCAGGATCGGAAGGAACGTGGTCAGGGCTGTATTTCTATACCCGGACAAGTACAGCGGTATAGACGTAGTGAGCATAAACGACCTTACCGACGCAAAAACACTGGCGCACCTTTTTAAATACGATTCAATATTCGGCGTATTCGAGGGTGATGTAAAGCACGATGAGAACTCTATCACCATAAACGGTAAAAAGATAATTGTACATTCCGAAAAAGAGATCGCAAAGCTTCCCTGGAAAGCTGAGGGTGTTGACGTTGTGATCGAATCAACGGGAAAATATACTGAACGCGACAAGGCTGCGGCGCACCTTGATTCGGGCGCAAAGAGGGTAATTATTTCGGCCCCGGCAAAGGGTGAGGATATAACCATTGTTATGGGTGTAAATGAGAACGCTTTTGATAAAAACAATCATAAGGTTATATCGAACGCCTCGTGTACCACTAACTGTCTTGCGCCGCTGGTAAAGGTTATCAATGATAAATTCGGGATAGAGAGGGGACTTATGACCACTATCCATTCATATACCAATGACCAGAAGGTGCTCGATGCGCCTCACAAGGACCTCCGTCGCGCAAGGGCTGCCGCCATGTCAATGATTCCCACTACTACAGGCGCGGCCAGGGCTGTTGCGCTTGTTATACCTGAACTGAAGGGAAAACTGGACGGCGGCGCCATCCGCGTACCCACACCTGATGTCTCCATTGTTGACTTCACCTGCATCGTTAAAAATGAGACTTCCCCCGACGAGGTGAACGCCGCGGTAAAGGCAGCGGCAGATGGACCGCTTAAGGGAATACTCCAGTACAGTGAAGAGCCCCTTGTTTCAGTGGACTTTACGGGCAACCCATACTCCTCCATATTTGACGCTGAGCTTACAAAGGTGAGTGGAGGCAATATGGTCAAGGTGCTCGCATGGTACGACAACGAGTGGGGGTATTCGCTGCGCTGCCTTGACCTTGCGCTGCACGTGGCGAAGTGATGTGATCTGACCTGATGCTCTGTCATTTCGGACGGATGTGAGACGACCGAAGGAAGAACCCTGGTTAATCTTAATTACCGCAGAAGTGAATTCTTGCTATTTTAAAGATTTCTCACCCGGCGAATTGATGCGGGTTCGATGACGTTTAATAGCATGAATTGAAAATATAATCAAAAAATATACAGGTAAAAGACATGGCCCGTAGAGAAATTTTTGCCGGAAACTGGAAGATGTACAAGACATCCGCAGAGGCGGTCAAACTTGCGAAGGAACTTGTTTCAGGCCTCGAAAAAAAGCCGGGCAGGGAGTATGTCATATTCCCGCCATTCCCCTATATCAGGGATGTTTCGGCGGAATGTTCGGGCACACCGGTAAAGACTGGCGCGCAGAACATTTACCATGAAGTTCAGGGAGCCTTCACGGGCGAGGTCTCTCCCCTGATGGTAAAGGACTGCGGCTGTACATTCGCGCTCATAGGCCATTCAGAGCGCAGGCACATATTCAATGAAACCGATGCCGATGTGAACAGAAAGGTCCGGGCTGCGCTTGACGCGGGGCTTGAGCCCATGGTGTGTGTGGGTGAACTCCTCGAAGAGAGGGAAGGGGGGCAGACCGCACAGGTTCTTGAGAGGCAGATACGTGAAGGGCTTAGGGGGTTTCCGGCTGCTGATTTCGCAAAGATTACAATCGCGTACGAACCTGTCTGGGCCATAGGCACGGGTAAGGTTGCCACTCCCGAAATGGCTGATGACGCTCATAAAATAATCCGGGAGATTCTAAAATCCTCTGCAGGAGAGGCTGCGGCAGAGGCAATGCCCATACTCTACGGCGGGTCGGTTAAACCTGATAATATAGAGGGTTTGTATAAAATGGAGAATATCGACGGGGTGCTTGTAGGCGGGGCCAGTCTTGAATCCCCCTCCTTTCTCAAGATTATAAACGTGTAATTTATTTTCAGAGTTAATTCGTTTACTATTATTTAGAATAAAATGCTCTATTCCTTCCGCAGCTGAAGGGGTTAAAACTATCTTATTGCACTAATAAATATTTTCAGTAATAATTACTGAATTTTCTCTAACCCGGGGGATAATTTCTTCGTATAGCGGGGCCTGCCTGTATTAAACCTGTTATATACTGTAACTATTTCTTGACATCCATTTTAATATGGATAATTCTGACCTGATAATGAAGAAATCCGCTTTTTAATACCGCTTGACAGCCTGTATATTCCGAAAATGAATAGCCCGGCTTTTCAAGGTGTGTAATAAACTATAACAAATGAGGAAAAAATGGGAGTTTTAACAAGCCTTGCCACTGTTGTATTCGCAATTATATGTGTTCTGCTCGTATTGATTATTCTTCTCCAGTCCGATAAAAGTGCGGGAATGGGGATTCTGGGCGGTGCGGGCCAGTCAACCTTCGGCTCTTCAACGGCTGATATAATCACAAAGGTAACCGCGGTTATGGTTGCCATTTTCATGGTCGGTTCTCTGGGGATTTCCATTATGGAATCCAGGAGGATCTCATCGTTAAGGGAAAAGCTTTTTAATGATGAGTCCACCGGTGCAACCGTAATTGAACAGAAGACCGAAGAGCCTGCGCCCGAAAAACCCGCGGACAAATAATTCCTTACCGCGCGTTAAATGTTCTTTTTGCAGACTTTCCCCTGATGTTGAAATCTCTGCAGAAATTGCGAAGAACTTCGATGTGCACCATGTTCTATGACGGGCATCTGTGACTATAAAGGCCGGGGCATGCAGCTCTGTTCCTGAATAGAGCATAAGTATGCGGGAGGAATCTGGCAGATCTGAGTGATTCGAAAGTTTAATTTATCCGGTCTGTTTATGAAGGTGGATTATATGCTTAATTTCAGCAGATTTAAACGGGGCCCTTACAGGAAGCTCCGTTTTACTTTGAACAGGTGGTTCGGCATTAACCCGGCTGTTTATGCCGCTGTTTTTTTGTTGTACACGGCCGGGTATGGCGCGCGGGATCTTTCTGCAGATCCAGTGCCCGGCGATTCTGCCGTGGTCCCCTATTCAAGCATAAACTTTGACGGCAGAATCCTGGCGGGTATTAACGGGGATTCAATGACCGCTCTTTCGCTGACCCAGGGACTGGAAGGTTTTGCATACCAGCTCAACTCGGACATAG
>JAAYBQ010000335.1 GCA_012730035.1 Spirochaetota bacterium | reverse complement strand
TAAGGATATTTAGCGAACTTTCTGCCCGGGGAAAAACAGAGTGAATATTGGGCTTATTACAAAAAATCCAGAACTTACTGAAGATCTGATTACCAATATCCCTGAATACGAGATTATCAGGTACGGCAATATAGAATCTCTTGTGAAGGGTAACTGTCATCTTTATATAGTTGATTTTGATGAGATCGGCAGTCCCGATTCGACACAGTTCTACCTTTCAAGGTTAAGGAAAAAAATCCACGATATGCCTGTCATTCTTGTTCTCCGGGTAAATACTGTTTCAGAGCTAGATTCAAAATGGTTCTTCGATGATTTTATTCTTTATCCTTTCAGGAAGGGAGAGGTAAAGGCCCGGCTGATACGTCTTCTTGCGGACCTGCCGGTTGAAGAAGAGGAGATTTCAATAGGTAATCTCAGGATAAATCTCAAAGAGTACGCTCTTTACGTAAGTGATGAAAAAGTTGACCTTACATACAAGGAGTTTGAACTGATGAGACTCTTTCTGCAGAACCGGGGAGTTGTTTTTTCCAGACAGGATCTTCTTGGCAGAATCTGGGGGATGGAATACATCGGAGGTACCCGAACCGTTGATGTGCATATCCGCCGGCTCCGGAGCAAAATTGGTGATGAATTCAGCGCAATTATAGAGACAGTGCGGAATGTCGGTTATAAATGCCGTGAGTAGAATGCCGACTAACTGGTAATGACGTTTACTAAAATCCGCTGCCACCCTGGATTTCTGCTAACTGATAGCATAATCTGTTAAATAATTAAAATTCCGGTATTCCGGCTGGAATATTTATATTTGACAAAATGTCAGACAAATGTGTATTATGTCGTATCCGGAGGTGCGAATATCATGAGGGTTTACCTGGTCAGAAGGCTGCTGCTGATCATTCCTACATTTATCGGCATTACACTTATGGTGTTTGTGATTACCCGTTTTGTCCCCGGAGGACCTATTGAGAGAATGATTGCACAGGCGCAGCAGGCTTCTGCAGCCAAAGGTATGCAGCGTATGAACGAAATGCCTCTCTCTGAAAGCCAGCTTGACCAGCTGAAAAAGTATTATGGTTTTGATAAACCTGTAATAGTCAGTTATTTCCAGTGGCTTGGAAATGTTCTCACGTTGAATCTTGGTGACTCAACAAGGTACTATGAGCCTGTGTGGGGTATTATTAAAAGCAAACTACCGGTTTCGTTGTTTTATGGACTGATGGCCATGATAATCACGTATTCAGTCTGCATACCGCTCGGTATATTAAAAGCTTTAAAGCACCGTGCGTCCATTGATAATATTACTTCCGTGCTTGTTTTTATCGGTTATGCCATACCCAACTATGTGGTTGCAATTATTCTTCTGCTTGTATTCTCTTCGTGGCTTGACCTTTTTCCTCTTGGCGGATTTACGGGGGATAATTTTCATGAACTTGGATTTTTTGGAAAAATTGGTGATGTCCTTTATCACTCCGTTCTGCCCCTTGCGGCTTATATGGCCGGCAGTTTTGCCTTAATGACATTCATGATGAAAAACGCGCTACTTGATCACATGGCTTCAGACTTTGTAAGAACTGCAATAGCCAAGGGTGAAAGTTACCGCGGGGCAATCCTTAACCACGCCCTGCGCAACAGCCTTATACCTCTAGCTACACACTTCGGAAACAATATTTCACTCATACTGACAGGTTCTTACCTTGTTGAAAAGATATTCAACATAGACGGAATAGGTCTGCTTGGCCTCGAATCTGTAACTGAAAGGGATTATCCGGTTGTCATGGGAATTCTTGTGATCTCCTCGCTCCTTTTTATGACTGGGAATATTCTGTCAGATATATGTGTTGCAGTTGTAGACCCCAGGGTTAAGTACGAGTAGCATAATGTTCAGGTTGAATCCATTAACACTGGAAAATCTTAAAAGGTTCAGGTCACTCAGGCGCGGCTACTGGTCATTTATTATTATGATGCTGCTGATATTCCTCTCTCTTGTGGCAGAACTTTTTGTAAACAGCAGGGCTCTTGTTGTGCGCTATGACTCAAAATTATATTTTCCCGTGTATGGTGCAATCATACCGGGAGCCCGGTTCGGACTTGGATATGATTATGAAACAGATTACAGGCAGCTGAAAAAACAGCTTTCCGGGAACAGCAGAGGCGATTTTGTTATTATGCCTCCCATACCGTACAATCCCTATGAAACTGATTTCATAGATGGTAGCTATCCCCCGTTCCCTCCATCCATTGAGCGTCGTCATTTTCTCGGAACCGACAGGACCGGGCGGGATATTGCCGCCAGGCTGATTTATGGATTCAGGATATCCATAATTTTCTCACTTATTCTGCTGGTTTTTAATTATGCAATCGGCATAAGCGTAGGTTCGCTGATGGGGTATCTGGGGGGCCGATTTGATCTGTTCTTTCAGAGGATAATAGAGATTTGGAATAATATTCCCTATCTCTACGCTATAATAATTATTTCATCTATTATAATCCCGAACTTTTTTTCACTTCTTGGCATAATGATTTTTTTCGGCTGGATAGGAATCACCTGGTACATGAGAACTGCGGTGTACAGTGAGAGGGAAAGGGAATATGTTCTTGCCGCAAAAGCAATGGGCGCATCAACCTTCCGCATAATCGCAAAACATATAATCCCGAATACGCTATCGGTAATTATTACATTTATCCCTTTTGCCGTAGCCGGCGGGATTACGGCACTGACCGCGCTGGACTATCTTGGTTTCGGACTTGCTCCACCTGTTCCAAGCTGGGGCCAGCTCCTTGCTGAAGCATCTCAATACAATATTGCTGCACCATGGATAGGAATTTCAGTTATAACCGCACTTGTAATTGTCCTGTCCATGGTTACATTTATCGGAGAGTCTGTCCGTGAAGCTTACGATCCTAAAAAATTTACCACTTACGAATGATGGAGGTACTGATGTTTTTTACAAATAAAGGATTTAAGAAGCTGATTCCAACTGCTCTGCTTATTTCGGCACTACTGGCCGGATCATGCGTCAAAATTGAGGATGCTTCAAGCGATGCGTCAAGTGACGAAAACATCAGCCTTGACTATTCCACCCATAAACTTGAAGAAAAACTGACCTGGATCACAAACAACAATGAATCATTAATAGCTTCGCCGAAAGCAAAGAAGGGAGGAACATTCTATCATTTCATAAGATCCTTTCCCCTTACATTTCGTGTGGTCGGGCCCGATTCCAATAATTATACCAGGGATTATTTTACCGGGAACCAGATGTCTCTGCTTGAAATGCACGGAAACACCGAGAAGCCACTGCCATCCCTTGCAACACACTGGGCGTATTCAAAGGATGGCAGGACCATGTATTTTAAAATTAATCCCGATGCCAGGTGGTCTGACGGCAAGCCTGTTACGGCAGACGATTTTATTTATACACTTGAATTCATGAGATCCAAACATATACAGGCCCCCTGGTATAATGATCATTTTACACAGGAGATCGAAAAGGTTACCAAATATGGTGATCTGATTATTTCAGTCTCCGCAACAAAAAAGATTCCCGACCTGTGGGTTACGGTAAATCTGAATCCTACCCCAAAGCATTTTTATGGCAAACTGAACAGTGATTTTGTTAAGGAATACAACTGGAAGATAGAGCCTAATACCGGTCCCTACATACTTAAAGAGTTCGAAAAGGGTAAATATCTTCTTTTCCAAAGAAAACAGGACTGGTGGGCCAGGGATATTCGCTATAATAAAAACAGGTTCAATGTCGATTATTTTAAACTTACGGTAATAAGGGACCAGAATGTTGCCCTTGAATATTTTAAAAAAGGTGAGCTTGATACATTCGACGCATCCCATT
>JAAYBQ010000334.1 GCA_012730035.1 Spirochaetota bacterium | reverse complement strand
CACTATATTATAATATGATAGTGGAATCGAGGCGGCAAAGAACAGGGCGGCAACCAGTATTATCCAGAATCCTTTAAATCTGGCAAGATAGAAGCTCACAAAACTTCCGAATGCAATACCCAGCATCGCAAGGGATATGACAAAGGTGGCTTTGAGGTAATTGGTAATAATAAGCAACTGGTGCATAAACAATGTTTCAAGTGCCATTACGGCAAATGAAAACAGGAACATGGATGAATTATAAACAATAGATTCTTTTAAACTTGTTCTTTCTGTCATTGTACTCCCTTTCAAATCTGATTTATTATATGAGTGCAAACTCTTTTTTTCAACCGACAGGTTATCCTGCAGGGGATTAGTGAATGCGTTGCCCTTGTATTTTTTTTTCATAAAATCCCGGGTCTTTAATAATTTGATAGCATGCCGACATGTTTAAAACAGGGCAAAATTATCGTCATATTCATTTAAGTCAATTCTTATCACAATAAAAAAATCATAGGATGCGATAAAATGTTCCCGGGTTATTTTTTGCAGCATTATGCAAAAAATGCTCAATTCCCACCTATGGCTCAGAAGGCGGAGTGAGAGATAAGCAAAATCTTATTGAATGGGATACCAGTTTTTAAAGACTATTATTGGAAATGTAAATATTTTAGAAATTCTTCAATGGAGAATTACGCTCTTTCTGCTTAAGGTATGCAAAAAGTTCATCAGCACTTGCAAATGAGGATAAAAATTGTAGTGTCTGTGATGTTGGTAGCACCATTTTCATTTCTCCATCCTTGTGTATCCTGAGGGCTTCGCGGGGATTTATCCAGAGAGTCTCAACCAGTTCATCACCGTCATGGGAAACATGCTGATTTTCCGGGCACATGGCTGCAAAAAATCTTGTATCATAGCGTATTGGTAAAAAAACCGGAGTAATCCATCTTTCCAGGTAATGAAGGCCTCTAAAATCGGGTGTGAGCCCGTAATTTTTCAAAAGGTCGGAAAATTTAAGAATACCTCTGAACACCTGCTCCCTGTATGTATTGAACTGCGATTCATCAGATTCAGGAAAAAGACCATTCGAGTCACGAGCAAGCAGTATACCTGATTCTTCGAATACTTCCCGTATGCCGGCTGATAAATGCAGTAATAGATTTTCCCTTTCGACGCGAATAGTTACTCCCGGGTAAATGCCGGATTCTGAATAGCCTGTATAGCTGTCCTGTTCTTCAACTGCTCCTCCCGGAAAAACATAATTTGAAGGCAGAAACCTGTCATTCGGCCCCCGTTTCATCATAAGTACCTCTGTTCCGGTTGTTCCGTTGCGTATAATAGCAATTGTTGCCGCTTTTCTTGGCCGGGAGAACATTCAGATTATACCGAGCTCGGCAAGGAGTGCTTCAAATTCAATGTGATGGTTCACTCTGCTGTAATTGAGCAGTGCTCTGTATCTGTCAAGTTTCACAGCTGCGGACCGCGTTGCGGTAAGCGTTTTTTTTATATTATGAGGAGTACATATATCGTTATAAGTGCGATATATTTTGATCACATGATCATACACGGATAATACTTTTTCATATTTATCCATAGATGCATAAATCTCTGTAAGTTCATTACAGGCGTCAAGAATTGTCCGGACATTGGCGGATTCCGGTTCCATCGGGTCTTCATAAGGGGGGATCTTAATCAGCCTGAGATAATACTTCATTGCTGTACCGGGATCATTAAGGTTAAACTGATATATATAACCTATTCTGAAAAGGGCCTGGATGTAATTTTTATGCAAAGATACGGCATTTTCAAATGCATTAATTACAAAATGGGGATCCTTGAATGCTGAAAAATTTGCGCCAAGGATAAACCATGCTTTTGGAGATTGCGGTTCCTTTTTTATAAATTGATCGGCTTTGTG
>JAAYBQ010000333.1 GCA_012730035.1 Spirochaetota bacterium | reverse complement strand
GCCCCTTCCGGGAGTATTCGGCATTACCCTGCTACTGGGGATGATTTTTGCCACAGTTGTAATCTACCTTGTTATCTACTATTTCCGGCTTAAGGAACAGACAAGAATCCAGAACTACCAGCTCTTTCTATTCCAGGTAAAACGTAAAGGGCTTTCGAACTTTCAGATAAAGATACTGAGAAACATGTCTGCGTACCTTAAACTTGCCAATCCCAGGGACCTTGTGAGCAACGCGGCACTGTTTGAATCATCCCTGGCGGATTTTACAGGCTACATAAAGTCCCAGAACGAAGAGAGGGAGAATATCACCGATATTATCCGCGACATAGCGGTAATTCACAAAAAAATCTTCAGCAAAACCCCTTATCTTAAACCTTTTGAATCCATGTCTGACCTTGAAGATGCTGAAATCATTTACCTGACCGATGACGTAAACAATGTTTTCCCCGGCAAGGTTACGGGGCGCGGAAGCGGATTTGTCAGCATTACACTCTTCACGCCCGCGAAGAACCTTAAACTCTTTGAAAATGAAAAGCCCGTGGCACTGCATGTCTTAAGACTGGATGACGCCGAGTACATGGCCAGAACGGTTACTGCAGGAATCGAAATGAACCAGCTCAAGGTTAAGGATACAACTGAAATAACAAAAGAGAGGGAATTCCGCCATCCGTATATAAATGTGATGCTCAGCGCATTTATTACCATCGAAAAACCCACGGTGCAGGAACCGGATGATATGGCAGAATCAGCTGATAAAACCAATTTGACCGAGTCACTCGAATTTACAGTAGTTCAGCTGAATGAATACGAATGTGTACTCAGGTCAACCATGCAGCTGGGATTTGACAGACACTTTCCGCTCATCTTTCAGCTGGACACCTTTAAACTCTCGGCAATGGCCCGGGTCATTTCATCCAGAACTGTTGAAAAAGATAGTGTGTACTACCTGACAATGAAGTTCACAGAGATGTCCGATTCCGGCAGGGCTGTACTCCGCAAATTTATTGCCGAAAGCATGTAATGCCCGATCAGTTGCTGAATGAATCAAAGGGCTACAGGCCCTTTGATTCACCGGTGGTAAAATAACGCTGATTGTTGTACGGATCTTTGAATTCCTGCTCCCGCCTGAAATTAAGTTTATTCTTACCACGGTTTGTAAGGTATTTATTCAGTTCAAGATTTACGTTCTCAGGAAGCCTGATGCCAGAATCAGTTAGAGCCTTGCGGATTAACAGCTCGGCCCTGTTCGCGAACGCAACCGAGTCGCCAAGCACCCTGCCCGCTTCTGTCGAATTATGAAAACCTATGGAATTCTCTGCGCTGATGAACACAAGGCGCAAAAAGGCCTGCATATAATAATCCTTCGCCCTGTCATAAAGGCCCCTGTCAATCGAACCACCCTTTGCAGCATGGTTATTCGCGATCTCAAAAAGCTTTGCAACAACCGCGTTCGCATAACCCGCCCTGTTCAGCAGCGAAATTGTGCGCTCCTGCGTGGTAAAAACCTGCTTCCTTAACCAGTCAGCACCCTCTGTGTGACACTGGGCGCATGCAGTAAAGTCCTGCTTAACCGGACTTGCAAGGTCGTGTGATGAAATTTTGTATGAACCTGACCGTTTGTAGGGCATGTGGCAATCCGCACACGAAAGTCCCGCGTTAAAGTGAATGCTTCCGTTTGTAAACATCTCGAATTCGGGGTGACGAATGAACGGCATTTTAAAACCTGTAACATTCTGCTTCCACTCGAGCCTGCTGCTGTCTTTAAGCAGGTCTTTAATAATATTCTCAATGGTAATGGCGCCCCACCTGCTGCCCGACCACGGGAGCTGAACATCTCCCGCAACCTTCATGTTGGCATCACGTGGTACAGTGTATGTGTTATGACACTGGCCGCATACAATAAGCCTCATCTCCTGGCGTGTAGGATTTTTTTTGCCGATGGTCTTCAGTCCGTTTTCAATATGCAGCTTGTTTGTACGCAGTGTCATATCAGAGGAATTATGGCAGTCTATGCATGCAGGCCCGGTCTTTCGCAGTTTTTCGGGTATCATGTTTACCGCGTCGGTAAAGTTTGCAGTCAGGTAAGCAAGCCCCTTCTGTTTTGTTAGGGTTTTATGCATGGGTGATTTACAGGCAAGGCAAACACCTCCAGGTTTCACCCTTGAAGGATCTATCTC
>JAAYBQ010000332.1 GCA_012730035.1 Spirochaetota bacterium | reverse complement strand
GGAAGGTGATGGACCAGGATAGCGCGCGTCATGTGTTACATGAATTCAACCAGGTGTATTTAACAGGCAAATCCCGCGAAATAAAGTATTCAGTACTTACAAGCGAAGCGAAAACACGAAATCTTGAAGCAATGATCAGCCCCATACATGACAGGGAGCATCACATAACCGGTTTTCGTGGAATTGCCCGCGATGTGACTGATAAAACGAAAATGCTGGCCGACCTGAAAAACAGTTTATCAGAGATTGAACTGAGGGAACAGAAATACAGGCTCCTGGCCGACAATTCAATGGATATAATATGGGTACTGGACGCTTCGACGCTGAGGTTTACCTATATAAGCCCCTCTATCGAGACAGTCAGGGGGTACACAGTGGAAGAGGCCCTGAACGAACCTCTCGACTCGGTATTCCCGCAGGAGGAGCTGGTAAAGGTACTGGGATTGTTCTCAGAGGAGATAGAAAAGGATAAAACAGGCCTATACGATCCAAACCGCAGAATAAACATTGAAACCCGGCAATATACAAAAGATAAAAGAATACTCTGGGTCGAAATATCGGCAAAATTTCTGCGGAACGAAAAAGGAGAACCGGTAGCGGCACAGGGATCAACAAGAGATATTTCGCACAGAAAACAGGTTGAACAGGAACGCGATAAATTTGCCGAAGACCTGACTGCAGCAAGGCTGGTTCAGCAGGAGATTATTCCCCAGAGGTCACCATCTTCAGAGCTTGTTGAAATAGCCTTCCGGTATCTGCCCATGGAGGAAGTGGGCGGCGATTATTTTACCTTTGTCGATTTCAGGGAGCACGACAGTCTCGGGGTATTCATAGGTGACGTTTCGGGCCATGGTGTTCCCGCAGCTTTATACACAATGACAGTTAAAGCTGTTACAGACAGGCTTTTCAGAAAATATAATCTTAATCCCTCACGTTTCATGGAGGTTCTGAACAATGAGATGCATATCGCGATGTCGAAACATTTCCTCACAGGCATATACGGATTCTTTTCTTATGGCGATGATCCGAACTCGGTAAACTTCAGTTTTTCAAAAGGCGGGCACCCCTATCCGGTTTTCTACAACAGCAAAACGGGACGTGCTGAATATCTTAACTCCCAGGGCAGGGCCATGGGATTTTTTGAGGATGAAAAATTCCCACACAGAAACATAGTCCTGAACAGGGGGGACCGAATTTACCTGTATACAGACGGACTGATAGAGGTAACCGATACTGAACAGAAAATATTCGGTTTTGAAAAATTTCTCGATCTGGTAAACGGAGCAAACTCAAAATTCAGGTCAATTGATGATACACTGGATTATATAGTAAGAACGGTAAACGCATTCAATCCAAATTATGACCAGGAGGATGACATGGTTATCATAGGAATCGAAATACGCTGACTCTTAATGATAGAGTTTCACTGATTAACAGTCCTCTGCTTTGCATTCAACTTTTAATCTTTCAGCTTATTAACCAGTTCCTCCAGCTTTATGCAAGCCTCACCTTCAGCACGCCAGGCGTAACATGTATTCTTAAGGTATGAAAGCATGGCTGAGGCTTTATTCAAACGTACCGATTTCTCATCCGCCTGTTTCTGATAGCTTAGCGCAAGATATCCCTGGACTATTGCCGGCCCTGCAGCCGTGAGCAGCGTAACAAGGTGGGTGCAGCCTTTAACGCCTCCGCAAAGATTTCGCACATTTGCTGTAAATCCCTTTGAGACAGAAAGCCCGATCAGCGGTTCAAGACTTTTAGTAACATCATTGCAATCAGCGCGTGGGACTGTCAACATTGTCACCTCTACATCCTCTATTACAAGGGAGGGAGTTTTAATCAGAAGCACCACCTCTATGTCATGCAGAGTTCCGGATGGAACTTTTTCTTGGGTAAGCTTGTAGTATTCCCTGAGTCTTATATCAGAAAGCCTGCACTGTGTAATAATGTGGCTGTCGCCAGACCTGAATGTCTTGAAGGTCAAATCGCGGGTATGCGCAGGTTCATATGCGAGTTCCATAAGTCTGTTCATTGCAATTCCTTCTGCGGATTAATTATCTGCTCCGTAAGCCCTGTCCCGGCCATCCTCTTTGGCGCGGTACAAAGCCCTGTCCGATTTATCTTTAAGTTCCTCTGCTGTGGATCCATGGTCAGGAAGGGTCGCATAACCCATGCTGCATGTAAGCCTTATTTCGGGATGCTGAGAAAATCTCATATTGCGCATTGCCTCACAAAGAGAATCACATTTTTTCTGTGCTGTACGGGGCTCTGACCCCGGAAATATAAAAATAAATTCATCACCGCCATAACGCACCAGAATATCCTCCGAAGCAAAAACCGACCTGAATACTGCTGAAACCTCAATTATAAGTCCATCACAGAATTCCTGCCCATACATGGTATTAAGTGATCCAAAACGGTCAAGATCGAACATAACAAGGGTTAATGGAGAACCAGAGGTCTTTGCCTTTGCTACAAGGCTGTCAAATGAGTCTTCAAGATACCTGCGGTTAAAAAGACCTGTAGCTGGATCTGTAATCGCCCTTTTGCGTGATTCTTCGCCCCACTGAACCATCTGCGTAATAAATGCACCGGTTTTCATGAGCCTTTCAACAATTATTGAAAGCATACGGTTCATAATCTTTGCCGAGGCTTGCGGCAAATTATGCATAACATGAAGAAAATCATCCGCATG
>JAAYBQ010000331.1 GCA_012730035.1 Spirochaetota bacterium | reverse complement strand
CTTAATAAATGCTTTTTCAAATGATCCACTTCTGAATTTTAGAAAAGGTTTCATGTTAAATTCTAATAAAAAAAATACTTAAATACAATAAAAATTTCATTATGTACACTTTTCTTATTATAATAATTAAATGAGATTATTACAATATATTACAATGGGTCAATTCATGAGAATTAAAGATATTAAAATACGGACAAAATTTACACTGGTATTTTCAATTATCACACTGGTTATTTTACTGGTATCGGTATTGCAGATTATAAACCTGAGCCAGATCGCCGCGAGTGCTGAATCTATTTATAAAGTGAGGCTGCTAAGCATTAACTATCTGCTTCAGGCAGACAGAGATGCGTATCAGTCCAGTATTGCTATCTCGCAGGCACTGAACATTGCTGCCGGGACAAAAGGCTCGTCACCTGATATAGACAAATTAACAGCAGCAATTAATGAAAACTACGAACAGATCGGCCAGAGATTTGGCAAGTTTATGGATCTGCACCTTGCCCACGGCGGTGAACAAGTTGAAGAATTCGCTCAGTTTACAGAAAACTACGGACCAATGAACACACAAACTCAGCAGATAATAAAATTAATCAAAAATGGCAGAACTGCTGAAGCAGCATCAATTTACAACACATCTTACAATGCCTCTTTCAGCAAGGCCCGTGACGCCATGGACAGGCTGACACAGATAACTGAAACAACGGCAGAGAATGAATTTAACAGCATATTGTCATCGAACAACAGGGGCAAAGCGATCTCTGTTATAGCAATGATCATTACCACAATAATATTGTCAGCAGTAAGCATTACAGCGACAAGAAGCTTTACCATCCCGATTTTTAAAATGGTTAAATTCGCCGAAAAAATACGGGACAGGGATGTTTCAGCCCGCGTCAGCGATGACCGCAAGGATGAACTTGGAATATTAATCAACTCACTTAACCAGGCTATCGAAAGCGTTGATGTAACGCTCCATGGAATACTGGAAGTTTCTGACCAGGTATTCAATGCAGTGTCACAGATTACAACAGGCAACCTGGACCTGTCACAACGCACATCGGAACAGGCATCATCACTTGAAGAGATTGCGGCCACCATAGAGCAGAGCACTGCAGCCGTAAGCAGAACAGCTGAGGTCTCCCGGGAAGCAAAAAATCTTTCCGAGAGCGGTACTTCAATATCAGAGGAAGGTAGTCTTATAGCGCACACAGCAACTGATTCGATCAACGAAATAAATGTTTCAAGCAAACGTATAGTAGATATAATAACGGTCATCAATGAAATTGCCTTCCAGACAAACCTTCTTGCATTGAACGCGGCGGTCGAAGCGGCAAGAGCCGGTGACCAGGGCCGGGGTTTTGCCGTTGTCGCGGGTGAAGTAAGAAACCTGGCACAGAGATCGGGAAACGCGTCAAAAGAGATTGAAAGCCTGATCAAAGACTCTGTAATTAAAGTAGAAAAGGGAACATCCCTTGTTCTTAAAACAGGAGAGGCTCTTCAGAACATATCGTTATCAAACAGGGAGACCGCCAACCTTATTTCAGAAATTGCCACTGCCGGTGAAGAACAGATGTCAGGCATGGAACAGATAAATAAAGCCGTAATGGACCTTGACAAAATGACCCAGCAGAATGCGGCACTTGTTGAAGAGGTATCAACTTTGAGCGAAGAGGTGCTTACACGGGCAAAAGAGATGAAAGAGGCCGTCAATCTATTCACAATAACAGATTAAACCCGGTATTTCCGGGTTTAATCAGAGCTGTATTATTTAATTCATGTTCCGGATCAGTAAGGTTTCGTTAAATAAAAAACAAAGGTATGCCATGTTAAACAAAAAGAATATTCTTGCCGGATTTTTTTTAAAAAAATATGATTCTTCACCATTCATGACAAGGCAGAGAGCATCTGTTTTCATGTGGATACAGATTGTTTTTATCTTTCTTATTCTTCTGACTCAGGCATCGACAAATATTCTGACGCCCGAAGTAGCAACAAAATTTTACAATCTGAGCATGTTCTTCATTCTCTCAGGATTTATCGTGTGTCTGTTCATACTAAAGTCTGGTTCATATAACACAGCTGCATATTCAGGAATCATTTTACCGCTGATACTTGTCGTTGCCCAGGGTCTTCAGGTTAGTACAATGTCCGGTAAATACATATATCTACTCTATCTGCTTATATTTATAGTAATGGCATCGCTGTTCGGCAGGCGAAGTACAATCATTGTTATAACCATGTTTGTAATCGCTTCAACCATTATAATTGTTATTAAGTCAGGACAGATTATCCCGCCCGACAAACACATTTCAACAATTTCCAACATGGTCATAGTCACAATTTTTATCGCCGTATTATGCATGCTTATTTTTAAAATCGTAAATGCCACCCTTGACGAAGCCCAATCTAAAAACAGCGAGCTAACAAAAAGCCTTGCAGAGAACAACAGGATTCTTCAAACATGTGCAACGGTAGCTGTGACATTAAAGAATACATCCGAGGATCTATCCATCAATGCTGCAACATTTTCCAAAAACGCCCAGATCCAGGCTTCCGGTGTCGAAGAAATATCTTCAACCATGGAGGAGATGCTCTCCTCTGTGAATCAAAATGCTGACAATTCTTCAGAGGCAGAATCAATTTCAGAAAAATCATACAGACTCGCAGGCGAAGGAACTGAAATTGTCAATAACGCCGTAGTAGCAATAAACGAAATAAACGAATCATCAAAAAAAATCTCCGAAATAATTATTCTTATCAACGACATTGCTTTTCAGACAAACCTGCTTGCACTTAACGCTTCAATAGAAGCCGCACGAGCCGGTGACAGTGGCAGGGGATTTGCCGTGGTTGCATCTGAAGTACGCAACCTGGCACAGAGATCAAGAGAGGCATCTGATGAAATCAGCAAGTTAATAAAAAATTCTGTCGAAAAAGTTGAAATTGGAACAACACAAGTTAACAGGAGCGGTGAATCACTTAAAGAGATATTCAGCTCCATTGAACAGACTCGCAAAATTATTGAAGAGATAAACCTGCTGAGCCGGGAACAAAAGGAGGGCCTGGGGCAGGTCACCACAGCGCTGAACCAGGCAGACACAATGAGCCAGCAGACAGCATCAGCCGCCGAGGAACTGCATTCATCGGCAGAACAGCTTAAACAGACTTCTGCCGAACTCCAGGAACTAATGACAGTATTTAAAGCATAAGAGATTAATTCTCATGATTAATACAACATTAATCAAACCATACTTTAATCCCTTCGCGGTTCCATGTTTTATCTATTCGTCAAGATGTTTAATCCTTCTTATGTACACATAATTTCAATGTAAATGCCCCGAAGTTTTACGAAATATAAAGCTCTATAACACCCGCCACTGAAGCAGGCTTAAAGAATTAAATCGCAATATTACATTAAATCTATTTCTGTTATTAACCATAAAAATTATAAAATGAGTTTACAATTTCAGTTAACATTCACATAATATTTTTAATAATTTCCGCACGGAGAGGCAATGAACGAATTCTTCTACAGTCTGACACCTGACGCTGTAATAAACGCAATTGAACAGAGTGGACTTAAACCATCAGGGCATTACATGGTGCTTAACAGTTACGAAAACCGTGTATATGACCTTATGCTTGAGGATGAATCCCATATAATTGCGAAGTTCTACAGGCCGGGAAGATGGACCCGCGAACAGATACTTGAAGAGCATGCTTTTTTAATAGAACTCAGCGAAAACGAAATACCCGTGTGCTCACCTGTTCCTTTCCCTGACGGCAGCACCCTGCACTCTTTCGAGGATATTAATTTTGCAATATGGATACGAACCGGCGGTCGCGTAAAGGATGAACTTACAGATGCAGACCTGCGCAACCTTGGACGCCTCATTGCTCGAATACACAACTGCGGTGCGTCCAAAAAGGCACCGAACAGACTCACCCTGTCCCCTGAAAATTTTGTACTTAAACCAATGGCTTTTATTAACGGTAATAATCTTCTCCCTTCACACTGCCGCGAGCAATACATTAAGACCGCAGAAGAAATCGCTTCAATATACGATTCTTTATTAAAAGATGTTCCACTTCACCGGATTCACGGTGACTGCCACATAGGCAATCTTCTTCACGGACGTGACGGATGGTTTTTTCTGGACTTTGATGATTTTGTGAACGGACCCGCAGTTCAGGATATCTGGATGCTTGCACCGGCTATGGACAGTGAAGGATCACGACAGCGGGATGTGCTGCTTGAAGGTTACAGGGAGTTCAGGGATTTTGAAAACTCATGGCTTCATCTTGTAGAGGTTCTTCGCGCAGTAAGGTATATTCACTACGCTGCGTGGATCGCGAGACGGTGGGAGGATCCTGCATTCCCGGAGATATTTCCCCATTTCGGAACTGACAGATACTGGGAGGATGAAACGTCCGACCTTGCCAAACAGCTGAAGTTAATAAAGAAAAATCTTCAAGGTCAGTCAGCACCGGCTGAACCTGAAATGGAGCTTACCAATAAATATTTTTTCTGGGACATGGAATAATCATATACCCAGGGCTTCAGATATCCTTTTCCAGAAGCTCCTTGTGTCAATCCCGCCTTTTATGTAAACTGACAGAAGTTTTTGGACGCTGCGTGGAAAAACATTCCAGTACTTTTGAACCCACCCATCAGGAAGAGACTTAAGTTCAGACGGTTTAATTTCACCGCGGCTGTAGGCAATAAACTGCTCTATCATGGTCTTCATCATGGAGGGGGGAACAGCAGGCTGGCGGGGCGTAGAACTGTTACTGCTTGAAGGGACCATCTGTTCAACCAGCACCTTCAATTCAGCCGGAGTAATGTCCGGTTTATGCTCCTTTGCAAGCTTCATAACAAGATCGCGCGCCATAGACTTTACGTTCAGACCGGTCAGACCCATCTGGCTGTGAATCTGCGCAGAAAGTTTTCTGGCCATTTCTGCCGGGTCGGGCACACTGTAACGTCTGCGGCTTTCACGTTCTTTCAGGAGACGTTCAAGCTCGTGAATTTCGTCCTGCGATGCGTTTTCCATGAAATCACGGAGAATGCGGTTCGCTGCATTGTCCTTTTTCAATAATTCACCTTTTACTTTCTGAACTTCAAGACCGAGAATGCTACTATACTGAATAAGATTAAATTCATGACTCCAAAAATTCTGAAAACCGGGTCAGCAGAAATCAGGGCGGCAGGAGTCATGACAACAATTGATCCCCATATACCCAGAGTCCAGGTAAGTGATATATCCGAAGAAGACCTGCGCTTCCATAATTTTATAACCAGAGGTATATTAAAAAGGGGCATAATTATACTGGCAGCCATACCAAAGCCGGTTATGAGTGTTTCAACTTCCATATTCTGATCCTTGTTAACTATAACTAAAATTCACTCTATATGTCAAATTGATTAATCTTTACATATCCCTATTGAATGCCGTTCACGGACTATCGGAATAATTATTCTTATACTACATAATCTTACTGCTTGACAAAACCGGTACCGGGGTGTTATCTGAAAACAGGATCATAAATCCCCAGAAGGAGTATTTCATGAAACCATCCGGTTTTAACAACGAACTCTATCTCAAAGAGCAAAGTGAAGCAATTCTTAACCGTATAAAAAACTCGCGCTTTGATAAACTATACCTGGAGTTCGGCGGGAAAATACTCTTTGACTACCATGCAGCCCGTGTACTCCCCGGGTTTGACACGAACGTAAAGATGAAACTTCTCTCCATGCTGAAAGATTCAGTCGAGGTCATAATGTGCATCTGCGCAATGGACATCGAACGGAAAAAAATTCGTGCTGATTTCGGAATAACCTACGACAGCGATACAATGAAAACCATCGATGACTTCAGTGAATGGGGAATCCAGGCAGGTGCAGTCGTAATAACAAGGTACGAAGAGCAGCCCGGTGCGCAGTCATTCAGAAACAAACTTGAACGCCGCGGAGTAAAGGTCTACACACATAAATTCACCAAAGGATATCCCACTGATGTTGATCTCATCGTAAGCGAAGAAGGATATGGAGCCAACGACTACATAGAAACATCCAGACCCATTATAGTTGTTACAGGCCCGGGACCGGGCAGCGGAAAACTTGCGACGTGTCTTTCACAGCTTTACCACGAACACAAACGCGGGATCAGTGCCACCTATGCCAAATTCGAAACCTTCCCAATATGGAACCTGCCGTTAAAACATCCGGTTAATGTGGCTTATGAAGCAGCCACAGCCGAGTTACGTGACGTCAATATGATTGATCACTTTCACCTTGACGCATATAACGAAAAGGCAGTTAACTATAATCGCGACATCGATGCCTTTCCACTGCTCAAAAGAATTATTGAAAAAATCACAGGTGAATCTTCATTTTACAAATCACCAACCGATATGGGCGTAAACCGCGCAGGTTTTGCAATTACAAACGATGCGGTTGTAAAAGAGGCGTCTAACCAGGAAATAATCCGCAGATATTTCAGATACTCATGCGAATATGCCATGGGACTTTGTGACAGGGAAACCGTGCAGCGTGTTGAAATGCTTATGAAAGATAACGGCCTGAAGCCCGAAGACAGAAAAGTTGTGATACCCTCAAGGGAAGCGGCAATAACAGCTAAAAATAAAAATAAAGGGAACAAGGGTACATACAGTGGTGCAGCGCTTGAACTCCCGACGGGTGAAATAGTAACAGGTTACAACACTCCTCTTCTACATGCAACTTCCAGTGTAGTACTTAATTCCATTAAAAAACTGGCTGGCATACCTGTAGAAATAGACCTTCTGCCTTCATATATTCTTAATTCACTGATGCACTTTAAGCAGGAGATCATAAGAAGTTCATTTGTAAGTTTGGATCTTGAAGAGACACTTATATCCCTGGCTATCAGTGCAACAACAAATCCAGGCGCAGAGGCGGCAATGCACAAGCTGAGAGAGCTATCGGAATGCGAAATCCATCTTACACACATGCCTACCCCGGGCGACTCAGCAGGACTCCGCAAACTGGGTCTGAATGCCACAAGTGACCCGGATTTCGCCTCTAAATCACTCTACATAGGATAACTCTTCAAAAATCAGCTGTATCAGCAATAAAATGCAGCTGATTAAAAATTCCAATCCTCGATTCTGATTAATTATTCGTATGATCATACTACAAAAAAATGTACATTTTTTAAATTAATTGATTGATTTTTACCACACCAATGTAAAAAAATTAACCATGCTTTTAAACAAAAGCTCTTTAAATGTACAGTATTTTAACATACTTTTTTCAATGCTATTTTAAAACTTATTCAATTCAAAAACAATCAAGGCGTTTATTTTGGCACAATAAACAAACCTTTTCCATTCTGAAACAATATAAAACGAATCTACATGTTTTATCTCAAGAAACAAAAAAATAATCATTTTAACGTTATTCATTTAAAAAAAATTGTTTACTTAAAAGCTTACTTATTGTACAAAAATACGTCTGGACGGTTAAACCCAAAAACTAAAAAATAAATATAATTACTACCATACTACAACAAAGGAGGAAGTAATGGGAAAATTCGCTTACAACAAAGAGGTCCTTGCCAATCTCAGGATTGACGAAAAAGAGACCCATCTTCTTGACCGCCTGCTCGATTATGAATCAGCCAGGGCGGCTCATGAGAAAAAAAACCATGCTGCAGTGGATAAGAGACTTTCAATCCAGGAAGCTATTGCAGAGTACGTAAAACCCGGAGACATTCTCACTGATACCGGCTTTGCCTATGTCAGAACACCGATAGTCTCGTACCTTGAAATAATCCGCCAGAATATCAAGGGATTGCAGAATATCGGGTCACCGGCCACAAACCAGAGTTATATGACAAATTTCGGCATAGTAACCCATTCTCACTGGTCATACTGCGGAGCTGAGATGAGGGGAACAGACCGGAACATGTCGCGTAATGTAAAAGCAGGCAAAACAAAAATACTTTCCGAATGGAGCCATGGATCAATGGCCCAGGGATTCAAGGCTGCACAGCTGGGTCTTCCCGGAGTTTATTCAAAACAGATGCTCGGATCCGATCTGATAAAATACAATCCGTTTGTGAAAGTCGTAGAAAATCCCATGAAGAGCGAGAAGGACCCGTGCCTGTTCATACCTGCACTCTATCCTGATGTAACAATCATTCACGTGCACCAGGCTGACATGTATGGTAATTGCCGAATATACGGCCCGGTGATCAATGATGCCGCAATTGCTGCTGCTGCAAGAAAAGTTATTATCACAGCTGAAGAGATAGTTCCGCCCAGCGCAATGAGAAGTGACACCAAGAATGTTGTTATTCCGTTCCAGTATGTCGACGCAGTAGTCGAAATGCCTTACGGAGCACTTTTTGGATCAATGCCGGGTCTATACTACTGGCCCAGGAGATTCTGGGAAAAAATGTTAAGGTACTGGGCTTATAAAGAGGGAGCGATTGACGAATGGTATGATCTGGTCATCAAGGGCTGCAAAGACCAGTTTGACATAATCGACAAAATGCTGGGCGGGTCAAAATGGATGGCTTATGCAAAGAGGCTGACTAAAGCTGAAGAGTATGACAACGAGGATATCGGAGTCGACTTTCATTACAAAGAATGGACACTGGACGATCCGAATCCGGATGACCTTTCAGTTTAAATCAAACGGCATATAATACAGGAGGAAAAAAATGACTGAAAATAAACCAGCCAATCCATTGGAAATGATAGCATACGTTCTCTCTCAGCAGATAGAGGATGGAGAAATAGTATATATAGGGACAGGACTTCCTATGGTTGCAGGGATTCTTGCAAAAAAAACTCACGCCCCCAATCTGACGCTTGTATATGAATCAGGAGCACAGAACCCTATCTCTGGAGCTATGCCCTGGTCTGTAGGCGGTCCCGCGACATGGAGGAAATCGCCAATGATCCTTGAAATGTCCTACTCTTTCGGACAGATGTATAATGGATATGTTGACAAGGCTTTTCTTGGGTACGCACAGATAGACATGTACGGTAATGTCAACACGCACATGATAGGAGGGGACTTCCACAACTACAAAAACAGGCTTACAGGTTCCGGCGGGAACAATGACCTTTCATCCCTTGCCAGACACCTTATTCTTGTCGGGCTTCAGAATCCTCAAAAATTCGTCAAAAATCTTGACTTTATGACATCTGTAGGATTCCTCAATGGGGGTGACAGCCGCGCAAAAGCAGGTCTTGTCGGTGGAGGCCCCCAGGCAGTTATAACCTCTGCCGGTGTTTATGACTTTGAACCTGAAACAAAGAGGATGAGAATAAAGTCTCTCCATCCCGGAGTATCACCCGAGCTTGCACAGCTTGCAACAGGTTTTGAGCTTCTAAAGCCTTCAGGGGAAATCCCGGTAACACCTCTTCCTACAAAAGAAATAATTGAAATTCTCCGGAAAGAAGTAGACCCGGGCGGTGTATTCACCTCTATGCCGAGTTGACAGAAAAAAAATAAGAGGAAGCAAAAAGAGCCGGTCGATGACCGGCTCTTTTATTTTATGCTTTCAGTCGTAAAAAATAATAATTTAACGCTGTTTCATATCCTTATATTCCAGTATTTGATAATCAGGAGAAATGTATGCGGGCCTGATAATTTTACCCTGAATAATCTGCTCAATTCTATGTGCTGACCATCCGGCTGTGCGTGCCATGGCAAATATAGGTGTAAAGAGCGCGTCCGGAATACCCATCAATTTATAGACCAGCCCGGAATAAAAATCTACATTTACGCAGACTTTGTTCCCCTTGCGTTCTTCAATAAGCTGGGGACCTATTTTTTCCACTGCACAGAACAGGTTAAAGAGATCCTGCTTCCCATATTTTTTTGCAAGTTTCCCGGCATAACTTTTGAGTATTCTTGTTCTTGGATCAGAAATAGTATACACAGCGTGACCCATGCCGTAAATCTTGCCGCTTCCGTCAGCAGCTTTTCCATCGAGTACTTTAACAAGGTACTGTTTTATTTTTTTCTCATCACTCCAGTCCTTAACATCTTTCTGGCACTGCTTCATCATGTACATGACTGATTCATTTGCCCCGCCGTGAAACTGCCCGCTAAGTGATGCGACACCGGCTGCAAGGGCCATGTATGTGTTCGCTCCGCTTGATGAAACAGTGCGCACGGTAAATGTCGAATTATTTCCTCCACCGTGTTCAGCATGCATAATAAGGCAGGCGTCGAACATAAGAGCTTCGTCCCTGTCCGGCATTTCGCCTTTAAGCAAATACAGAAAGTTTTCAGCCATCGAAAGGTTTTCCCTGGAACGGGCGATCCGGAGATCTTCACCTTTTTTAAACTTGAATACGTTATAATTATTGGCTACGAATACAGGAGCCTTGGCAATAATATTAATGCACTGTTCACTAACACGTGATATATCCAGTGTATCCGGATTTTTGTCGCACCTGCTGAGGTGAGATATAACGCTGTGTAGAGCATACATCTGGTTTGAATTTTCAACCTCATCAATTATAATTCCGCGCTCAAGGTTTGACAGCTTCGACCGCTTATGAAGTTCATCGCTGAATTTTGCAAGATCAGCTTTATCGGGAAGAACTCCGGTAAGAAGCAGATAGACCACTTCTTCGAATCCGAAGGTTTTATTCTTTTCATGTGATTCAACAATATCGGTTACATCATATCCGCAATAGTAAAGCCTGCCCTCTACGGGAATTACTTTTTTTAACCCGGGATTATTTTTATCAAATTCTATCTCGTAGCCTATTACCCGACCCTTAGTAGTAATACCCACTATTACTCCAGTTCCGTCAGGATTCCTGAGACCTAGTTTTATATCCTTTTCCCTTATGACATCGGGCGATACCTTATCATGCTGCAAAGATAGATGCTTTATCTTTTCCAGAATTTTATCCATATAACCTCCGGTGATAATTTTTATAGCGCTCAATATAATACAACAATTTTAAATGCTCGGTTTTCATGAAATGCTGTCAAGAAATTATTTTTTCCATAATTTCAGACTGCTTTAAGAGGAAGGTCAATCAGCACTGCGGTCATATCGTCCTTCTGGTGTTCATGGCTGCCTATGAAGTCATAGACAGAGTCAAATATATTATTTATAATAAGCTGAGGCGGCAGGTCGGACATTTCGAGCATTTTCTGTTCAAGCCTTGATTCACCATACTGATTTTTACCGTGATCATAATCGAAAGCCTCGGTTATACCATCTGTATAAAACAGTACCTGATCACCCTGATTAAGGTCAAAACAGCATTCAGGTGTGTGATAATAGACATCAGGTTCAATAAGGCTCTTTATGTCACTGCCAATCAGGTAACCTTTATCAGGCTTCCAGTTATCATGTGGATAATTCAGGTTTACCACCCTGTTACAGTCTGTGTCTCTTTGAATAACTATGGGGAAAAGCATACTCCTGTTAAAAAACCTCAATCGGATTTGGCCATTGTTATCTTCAAAAAAAATAAAATTAACAGATGCAAAATCGTTTGAATTTGACATATCCATTACATCAGTGAACTTGATCGTTATGCTGCGGATTAAATACGAATAATCGAGAATACCGGTCCTGTTGAATATTCCCTCCATTTCTTTTACCGCAATTATTACTGCCGATTTGAGCCTGATCAACGTAGTATAAGCAGGCAGGCCGTGTCCGCTAATGTCTGCAAAAACGAAAAGAAAATTTCTGTCGGAAAGTCTGAACAGATCAAAATAGTCCCCGGAAAGTATGGATCCGTATGCCCGCTGAAATCCGATTCCGATCAGAAGCTCCCTTGGCCTGAACTGTCTGAAAAGCTCCCTGATCTGTTTTTTATCCTTAATCCTGACCTGGTTAGCTTCGGCCCTGAAAATTTCATACTTGTAAAGCCTCTCCATGAGTTTTTCAGGAGATTCATTAATCAAACCGGGCCGTGTTGAGTCAGGTCTACTCACGCGTAATACTCCTGTAATGACT
>JAAYBQ010000330.1 GCA_012730035.1 Spirochaetota bacterium | reverse complement strand
TCCATGTTTACCTCACATCAATTCACCGGGTGCAGGTGGATCCAATGGGACTCAAATATCTGCCGATGTCAGGATGCAAAAATAAAAAAATCATTGCAAGAAATAATCATATTCATTAATTTAATAGAATATCCGGTTAAGCCGGTAAACAGGACTGAAGGTTTAATAAATGGAAAAGATTGTTCACGAACTGCTCACCGATAAAACAGTACTTATATTCGTCCTTCTTGTGCTGTCGCTTATTATCTATTTTGTACTTAAACGGCTGGTCAAGCTGATTATTCTGGCAATAATAATGATTGCACTCTTTATCGGGTACATGTACTACAGGGGTGAAAAAATTCCTCAGCCCGTTATGCAGATAATTGAAGAGGGTAAAAAGACTAAAGATTCAATAAACAGGATCGGTGACGCCGTTGAAATACTTAACACAAAGGATTCTAAGTAAGTTCAGTCAGATGGTTCTTCCGGAAAATCCTCGTCTGAGTAGATGTAAAACTCCTTCTGGTCTATTAATATACTTTTTTCTGTTTTAATTTCTGTCAGAACAATTTTATAATTACCCGGATCAAGCCCGCTTATTTTACCGTAAACAATATGTTTGACTTCGTCCACGTAATCCCGCGAGGTCATAATATCAACCCAGCCCAGCTCTTTTTTCATTATAATTATTCCGATACTTCTCTTGCCAGACAGGGGCTCGAACCTGAACATCCAGTCAACAGTATCAGTTGCATCAAATTCGAGTCTTGGCAGTATGTGCCTGTACCCCTTGTCATCCTTCTGTCTGAATGCAAATTCACCGTGCAGTTTACCGCACGAGACACAGACAAGGGATAAAATCAGTAACAGAGCTGTTCGATTCATAGAGTCCGCTTACTTTACCTTATACTGGTCGCGGTCAAGTTCGATCACGTTATCGGCCGGCTGCTTTTTACTCTGTGACGATTTTTTTTTAGCTTCATCCACCCTTCTGCTGAACTCGGCAGTGGTACGCCCCATGTTGAAAATCAACTTGATGATGCTCCATACAAAATAAGCAAGAATGATATAAAATATAAAACTTAGAAGTCTTCCTAACATTTATTCCGCCCTGGTCAGTTTTTTTTAAAATGCAGGTGAACCCGCTATTCTTTTGTTATTTGTACATTTACAGTCAATGGTGTTACCTGGATAATTCTGTTTTCATCATCCTCGTCAAGACCTTTTACGTGGATCTCGGCAGTCCTGGTAATGCTGTCCCTGCCCTCAAAATCAGCATCCCTGAAATCGATTTCGAGCGCGTCGATAAACGCGCCGTAGGACTTGACATCAGGCACAACTCCATTCGGGGGTACTAAATTAAATTTCACGCTTACAGAAGATGGCAGGTAGCTGTATCCCTTTTTACGGTTCTTTATAACAACGGGAACATCAATCTGCTGGATTCCCGTATTTTCAAGTACCGGCACGGTCACAGAAACCTTCTGCACACCGAACTCAAGCTCATAATCATCCAGCCTTTCAATTTTCATAATCTCTTTTAAAGTCGATTTCCTTTCATCAAGCGAAATATTCTCGGTGTAGACTGCAGTTATT
>JAAYBQ010000329.1 GCA_012730035.1 Spirochaetota bacterium | reverse complement strand
TCCTGCTCCTTGTTCATACTGATGCCGCCGATCATGGCTGTCATGGTTCCGGCAAGATTGGTTCCGGTATCGTTATCGGCAACCGGAAATACGTTTATTTTGTTTAGCTGGTCTTTATATTTAATCAGTTGGCGGGCTCCGGCTATTAACGCTCTGCGCATCCGCTTCCCGTCCAGGTAGGTAATCTGCATAATAGTACTCTCCATGAACAGGCAAAATCCTTATCCCAATGACTGGTTTTCTGTCCTGTTCCTTGCTGTAAAGTAGTCATTCATGCCCTGCCTGTCAAGCTAAATACGGCTTATATTGACGAAATACGTAAAAATGTCATCGCTCTTGATAGATACTGCATTGGGGTATACTGTTGGGGTATGAGTACGCTGAACACAGACCGTTTTGTCCATACTGTAGTTAAGGTTATTCAAAAATGTACCATGGCCGAACTGAGCAGTCAGGGCTACAAGCTGGTGATGAACTATATGAACGAGGCAGCTGACCAGGAATTTTCCGTCTGCGCCCGCTATGCCATACAGAAGTATACCGGTAATCCTGTCCCGACGCTCGAAGAAATCCGGGAAAGAAATAAAACCAGCGGTATAACTCCATTGGATGATCTGATACTCCAAATGGAATACGAAGCAGCCCGGCTCGAAAAAATCCGTGAACGCTAAGATTTAGAGGTTTTTATCGGATATCGTCTGTAAAATTATTTTTTGCAATGCCAGGGAATTTCTTTCATGTCATTTTCTTTTTTATTTTCTTTTTCGGCCTTTTCATCGTTATGAAATTCTACATGAACACTACGATTGTCCAGTATTCTGGTTTCATTTTTATAGATGTTTGTTATATAAACATCGCTGTCGTAGTCGTATTTTCTGGTGTCGTGCCCACTGAATACAAACAATTCCAAAAGGTACGCCGGAATCATCAATATCTGTATGACAATAAAAGATATTAAAAAAGGCAGCCCGAATATTGCCGCGATCAATGCCAACACAATGGATATGATAAATGCAATTAACATACTGATGTTTCCTTCTTTCATTCTGTATAAGCCTTAAAGATACTATCAGTCTGTACATCAGTCAAATAATGCGGTATTACTAATACATACAATACAGGTAAAAACGCAGTCTGGAGGTAAGCATGATTGAAGCACGAGCTATCAACAAGAGTTATGGATCGCTACAGGCGGTCCAGGACCTTAGTTTTAAAACAGAACCTGGAAGGGTGTTCGGAATTATAGGACCCAATGGAGCCGGAAAATCCACTACTATCCGTATGCTCATGAACATTATCAGTCCGGACAGCGGCGAAATTCTGATTGAGGATAAACCATTCAGTGAAGAAGACAAGGACCGCATCGGGTATCTTCCTGAAGAGCGAGGCTTGTATAAAAAGGTAAAGGTGGGAGAGGCCCTCTTGTACTGTGCCGCACTTAAAGGAAAAAAGCGCAGGGAGGCAGAGCCCGAAATAGACCGCTGGCTGGAACGCTTTGATTTGCAGGACTGGAAAAATCGCAAAATCGAAGAACTTTCAAAAGGTATGGCCCAAAAGGTTCAGTTTATCAGTGCCGTTGTACATAAACCCGAT
>JAAYBQ010000328.1 GCA_012730035.1 Spirochaetota bacterium | reverse complement strand
CTGCCGGGTGACACATGCAGGTTCGCAAAATCCTCGGGCGATGATTTTCTGTTATCGTCCACAAGTTTAAGCAGTATGCCGGTATCACCATTCATTCTGAAAATACTGAAGGCATGGTTTACACCCTTTATACCGGAGAGTTCAATTCTTATAATACGGTCCCGGTCAACGCTAAGTGCAAAACAGTCAATATCCCTGTCATTTTCAATAGTACCGGTATATGTTCTGCCGGGTTCGACCGTATTGGCTGTTGCAAAGGTGTTATTGGATTCAGTTTCGTTATGTCGTGAAATATTACACGAAAGTATAGACAGAATAAACGGCATGAGAATAAATGGTAGAAGTCTGGAAATCATAATTTGTCCAATTTTATTTTTTTTCTCAATCTGTACAATATGATTTACAAAGACTCAAGTCAATAATATTTTATAATTACCGTGACAGAAGAAATTACAATTACAAATATAGCCTATGGCGGTTTCGGAATAGGAAGAATAAACGGTAAAACAATCTTCGTAGATTCCGCCGTGCCCGGAGACGTTCTACAAATAGATATCTTCAGGGATGCAAAAAATTATTCTTTTGCACGACAATTGTCAATAATCCGCCCCTCCCCCTTACGCGTTCAGCCTGAATGTCCTAATTTTGGAGAATGCGGCGGCTGTTCATATCTTAACATTGATTACACAACCGAGATCGATTTCAAGCTAAAAATTCTTACAGGATTACTCCAGAGGATCGCCGGACTGTCACTTGATGACATACCTGAGATAGATGTGATTACTGATTCAAGATTCAGCTACAGAAGTCATGCCGGTATAAAGATTTCAGGAACACGCAAAGGGTTTTACGCAGGAGATTCAAACAGTTTTGTTGAATTTCCTGTTCATGGGTGCAGACTACTCTGTGATGTCCTTAATGATGGTATAAGAAAGCTTAAAATTTACAATGATGTTCGCGAAATAAAAGTCGCGGGCGATCATTTTTCCGGTTTTATCGATTCGTTGAACAGTCCCGATGCGTATGTTCTTGAATTTGATTATAATTTTAAGTTCAGGCACGATCTCTCAGGCTTTTACCAGGCTAATATAAATCTGAGAGAAAAAATGATACAGCGGGTAATTGAATACGCTTCACCGGGAAAAAACGATGTTTTTATGGATATATGCTGCGGGTGCGGTTTTTTTTCGCTCCCGCTTGCGTCAGTTTCGGGCAGAGGGCATGGTTTTGACAGCGATAAACGGAGTATATACAATGCCGTCCACAACATGAGGATCAACAATATTGATAACATCAGCTTTGAAGTCAGGGCAGAGTCGGGTATTCACCCCCACAGATACAAGCCGGATTTTATTGTTGTAGATCCTCCGAGAAACGGAATTTCAAAAAACGGTAAAAATACAATAAATGCAATAAAACCCTCACGACTGATCTACGTTTCATGCGACCCTTCCACTTTCGCAAGGGATGCTGCTGATTTTATTAAACAAGGCATGCAAATAAAGAAAATAACCATGATCGACATGTTCCCATGCACTAAACATATTGAACTTATAGCCTGTTTTTACGCTGATAAAAAAGTTTAAAATCAAAGATGATTATAAAGAATCAGGTTCATGAACCTGGCCACAAAATAGGATCCGACCATGAGGAAAAATGGTATGGTAAGAATAAATGTCAAAAATTCAGACTGCTTTATTACACCTTTACGAAAGACCTTTTTCCCGAAAAAATTAATATCAAAAAAATCCGGATCCTTTGAGCGCCTGTACACCCTGACAAGAATTGTGATCTGGAGGAATAAAAGTACAAGGGTAATCAGGCCCGAAATAACCCAGAGGATAAACTTGACATTAATTTTCTGAATTGACATAGGTGACGTCAGGGCAATAGTGCTTGTGACTACCATTAGTATGGTGTTTATTATAAAAGTTCCAAGGAATGTTTTATAATAGAGGTCTCTTTTACTCGAAAGATAGAGGATAATAATTGCTATCTGGAAGCAGAACGAGAATGAAAGAGCAATTAGCAATGAAGAAATAACCATAAAATTTAACCGGTTTAATATATGTCAAATCCGTATTCCAGTGTCAAGAAAGTATTATCAGAACTCTGTTTTCATTCAAGATTCCTGAGAAGTTCCACGGCTTCTTCATTTGACGGGTCTGTAATAACAGCTTTGCGTATATAACCAATGGCTTTTTCTTTATTGTTATGGGCTATATAGAGTTTACCAAGTTTGTAATTTGCGTTAAAATGTGACGGGTTAAGATCAAGCGCTGACAAATATGCATCTTTTGCGAGCCTGTCGCTATCCTGATCTTTATCAATTTTCATGTAGTAAAAGTCGCCAAGAAGCGAATAAATTTCGACCGATTGCCTGTTATACCTGAGAGCTTCTTTGCAGTATTTAACGCCTTCACTGTAAAATTTTTTGCGATTTTCCAGCAGGTTATTACCATGAAAAGCTTCAATAAAACAGAGTTCCGCAAGTGACTTAAGAAGCTGATAACGGTCTTCATTATCATAAATATTTTCTATATGATCATAGGCTTTCTTAAACTCATTATAGGCAAAATTATATATTCTGTCATTATAATATATCATGCCCAGTGCAAATCTTGAATTCGAATCATTTCTGTTAAGTTCTATCGCCTTTTTGTACTGAGCAATGGCCTTCCCCTTATCACCTGTGCGGTTGTAGTAATCCCCTCTTGATCTGTATTTATATGATTCGGATGCCTCAGGATCATTGATCGCCTGGGCAACCCGATAATCCTGCCCTGTAAGCTTAAGGTTCCCATACCCCACGAGCATGTAACCGAAAGTCTGATTGTAGAATATGTGTTTTACGATAAACTTTGAAACAACAAGGTTGTTTTTATCTATAACATAGAGTGTATCACCTATATTAAGGCCATCTTTTTCGTAAAGACGTACTGTAACTTTGGTCTTATCAATAGCTATGCCTGAAAGCTCGCTTTCGGGCAGCTCTTCACTTGCCGAAACAGATATAACTTTACCGCGGATAATAACATTCTGACCCGGGGATCCCGTATGGGTAAAAAAAATGACAGAGTTAAGGTGCTCTGAACTTTTCATGTTGGCAAAGAGCATGTGTGATGATAATACTAAAATTATGGCTGGAATAAAGCGCTTCATTTTTTTAACAACCTTCCTGGATTTAAAGGAACAGTACCTTTTCTGATTTCAAAGTGAAGATGTGCTCCCGTTACCGCACCGGTATTACCTGAAAGTGCGATTACCTCACCCTTTTTTATAATTTCCCCGGTTTTTACAAGATTCTTACTGTTGTGGGCATAAACAGTTATGTAGTTTTTTTCGTGCGCAATAACCACAAGGTATCCGTATGCGCCCTTCCACCCGCTGAAAATCACCTTTCCGTTACCTGCAGCTTTTACAGGTGTACCTATCTCTGCACCGATATCCATTCCGCAATGAAAACTTTTATTTCCCGAAAAAGGGTCTTTTCTGTATCCAAAACCTGAGGTCACAGGGCCCTTAAGCGGCCAGGAGAGGACAATTCCTCTATTTGTTGACTTTTTATTGTTACGCGCGACTCTGCTTTTTGTTGAATTAGCATTTTTTTTATTTCCAGTATCACGCTCGACTTTTTTTTCAACTACAGACTCGATCCGTTCAACAGCGCCGGGGATAAATATTTTTTTACCTGCGATTATTGCTGAACCATCGATATTGTTAAGTTTGGCAATCTCGGAAATTTCTGAACTGTACTTCCTTGAGATTGAAGTGAGGGTGTCACCTTTTTTTATTGTGTAGTATATGCCATCTTTTGAAGGAACCATAAGTATCTGGCCGGTACGGATCTGACCTGATTTATTGAGTTCATTAAGCTCTATTATAACCGATGGTTCTGTACCGAATTTTCTGGCTATGGCCCAGACTGTGTCACCGGGTTTTATTCTATATTCTTTTATGTGCCAGCGTCTGTCTTCTGCACGTAGTCTGCTTATCACCGATGATTTTCTTTTTAATGCTTTTTTTTCAGTCTCGTATTTTTTGCCTGATTGATTAAAAGAATCATCAAAAATTATTTCTCCCGAAGATTCGGTTGAATTGTCCTGTTCAGAAATTGTGTACGATTCCATTTCAAGACTGTTTACAATAACTGAGTCATTAAGTGGATCGGTTTCCTGTCTGATTCTGTCCGCAGAGAGAGGTAACACCATACAGAAAATTATAAGCATAAAAAAACTGGCTGAATTTATAGTTTTCATACTTTAATTTTCGGAAAAAAGTCTTTGTAACTTGATTATCTATTCAGACTTTATTTTAGAGTTAAAGGTATTGTCAGGATTTTTTATATCGCCAGTCGACGTTTTTTTTGTCCAGGTATGATTCAAATTCAGACAGTGATGTAAAATAGAGCAGGTATGGTGAAGAGTAAAATTCACATGACCCTTCACTATCACCGTGCCCGCGGCATATATTGGGGCGTTTTTCATAAATACTGCATTTGTTGTCCTGTTTTATAAATGAGCACGGAGTGCGGAATTCTACAAACCAGTTGCGGTCATGATCAACAAATACATGTACATTTTTGTGAGTAAGATACCATCTTATATAGTCATAGTCCTTCTTTGAACGGGGTTTATCAAGCTCAATTGCTATATAAGCACAACATTTTCCGCCGCATTCTGCGCAGGGTGGAGTATATTCAGACATCAGATCTTTCCATTACGAATAAATTTTTTTTAAAGCATCGGGTATTCGTTTAATTATATCACCGGCTTTCATCAGATTAAAGGGATTAGCATCTGCATAAATATCTGCAGAAAGTCCATGAATGTAGACTGCGCATGCTGCTGCCCTGGTAAAACTGGCACCAGTACCCATAAATGATGCAATCATGCCTGACAGAACATCACCTGAACCAGCTGTGGCAAGCCTGCTGTTACCGGTTGTATTTATATATGTTTCATCCCCGTCAGATACAATAGTACATGGTCCTTTAAGCACTGCAGTGGTTCCGGTAGTTAATGCCAGATCGATACAGGCTTTAAGCCGGTTACTTTTAAGTTTGGCGACTGCTGTCCCGGTCAACCTTGATGCCTCCATGAAATGTGGAGTAATGCAGTATTCCGGACCTTCCGGGAGGGACTTATGCTTTAAGTATTCAGCAAGATGATACAATCCGTCACCGTCAATAAGTACTCTTGAAATGCCCGATTCAGGCATGGCATTGATAAATGCTTCAAAAAATTCGCGGGAATGAGCGGTTCTGCCCAGGCCGGGACCTAATATGAGTCCTGTAAACCTGTTGTTGTTAAGATAATCATTAACCTGATCCAAAATTTGAGTATCAGAAATTTCTGCTGTCATTAGTTCCGGAACTTTT
>JAAYBQ010000327.1 GCA_012730035.1 Spirochaetota bacterium | reverse complement strand
CACTGGCATGGAGAGACATTTGAAATCCCTGCAGGAGCATCGCACGAATTTTATTCTGAAGCATGCACCAACCAGTGCTTTATTTATAACGGCAGGGTTGTAGGACTGCAGTTTCATGTTGAGGTTACAGAGGGCCTGCTTGATGCGATAATATCAAACGGAGAGGATGAACTTGTCCCGGGTGAATATGTGCAAATTCGTGAAAAATTGCTTGAGGGCGCAGTTCACATAAAAAGAAATAATGAATTGATGTTTTCAATTCTCGATGAACTTGATAAATTATAGCGGGAAAGTAACAGTCTTAAGGGATGGGACGGATGGAAGATAAAGGTGGTAATATACTTGAGGCCCTGGGCAGGGAATTCACTGCAACCAGAGATATAAATCTTCTGCTGAAAAATGTTTTCGCAATAATTGTATCGTCGTATAAAATTGAACGGGGTATGATCAGTATATATCACAGAGATGAGGACGAGATTTCGGTTGATATCCATCATGGATATACTGATGAAGAGGTGCGAAGGGGAATATACAGGCCGGGCGAAGGAATAATCGGAGCTGTTGTACAGACCGGCGAGCCCGTTGTTATTCCTGACATAAGCCGTGAGTCGAGATTTCTTAACCGTACAGGAGCAGACAGGGCAGGTTTATCCGGAATAGTCTCGTTTATCTGTGTGCCTGTGGCAATCCATAACAGCGTGGTAGGGGCAATATCGGTTGATATCAGGAACAATGACCAGCGGGATCTTTCTGAGGAGCTGCACATTCTGACAACAGTTTCTATAATGATTGCACAGGCGGTGAACAGCCGCATGGAGATGATTGCCGGCGAAAGGCGGCTTAAACTTGAAAACGAACAGCTTAGAAGAAAGATTGATGCGGATTCTGTACCGCACAGAATCATCGGCAAATCCGGCGCCGTACGTGACCTTTATGAAAAAATACTGATGGTCGCAGGAACAGATTCAACTGTACTGATTACCGGCGAAAGCGGAACAGGAAAGGAGCTTATAGCTGACGCAGTTTACGAAAACAGCAGAAGAAAGGGCAAACCCTTTGTCAAGGTGAACATAGCGGCTCTTCCCAAAACTCTTATTGAAGCCGAGCTTTTCGGCTACGAGAAGGGTGCGTTTACCGGTGCGGACAGGTCAAGGAAAGGACGTTTTGAATCAGCAGAAGGTGGAACTATCTTTATAGATGAGATCGGTGACCTTGACATACACCTGCAGGTTCACCTGCTGCGTGTTCTGCAGAACAGGACCATAGAGCGCATTGGCGGCAATGAATCAGTTCCTGTGGATGTAAGGGTAATCGCGGCAACACACCATGACCTTGAGGAGCGGGTTAAATCGGGCTATTTCAGGAGTGATCTTTTTTACAGGCTTAATGTGTTTCCCCTCTATTCACCGCCGCTTCGTGAAAGGAGGGCTGATATAATGCTGCTTGCCGACCATTTTCTTGAACTCTACGCGGCAAGAATGAGTAAAATTATAAACAGAATAAGTTCCGATGCGATTGACCTGCTTGTTAGTTATTACTGGCCGGGCAACGTGAGAGAACTGGAGAACTGCATAGAGCGGGCTGTGATAATCTGCAGTGAAGATACGCTACGGGCGTGTCATCTGCCCCCGTCGCTGCAGAAGATTGGAGGCGTATCGCAAAAGGGAACCCTTGAGGAACGGACAGACGCATTTGAACGGAGCATAATTATTGACAGTCTCAAAACGACTAAAGGAAATATATCACGCACTGCAGATGAACTGGGAACAACCAAACGTATAATCGGATACAAGATGTCAAGGCTCAATATTGATTACAGGGACTACAGGGAGGGCTGAAGTGCCAGTTCACAGAGACCTGCCATTTCTTCTGATTGTGAATCATTCCATCCTGAACTTTTTCCATTTTTGCAGAAAATAATCCTCGACCTGTTTGTCCCTGTACGGTTTTCCGAGGAATGTGTTTTTGCATCCCATGTACGCGCCGCATTCGAATGGTTTGGCGGCATGAACAGCGCATAGCCCGTTTTCGTCCAGGAAAATGCAGGTGCCGCGCTCCGCTGTGTAGTAAGGCGGAACAACTGTACCCGGTTGTGCGATAAATCTTCTTCCCTTCAGCTTTGCAGGCGCGAGAGCCATGATTTTATTTTTGCCATGAAGAGGTATCATGACCAGGTATTCAGCTATGAGTTGGCCGGTCGAAATTCCAAGGAACGAGGCGAGTACAGGCAGGTCTGCGGGTACAAGCCTTCCGGGGTCATTCCTGCATGCGCTGATGCATTGAGGACAGCTGCACTCCCTGTTATTTTCTCTTTGCAATTCCTTTGCCTGTATTCGCTGAATATCCCGGCAGTGACACATATCCGGATTTGTGCGAGCGTACGTCTTCGATGGTGATGAACGCGTTCGGTTCAAATGTTTCTACAAGGTCGAGCAGCTCTTTTACCCTGCTTCTTGGAACTGTGGTGTATATTATCACGACGTCGTTCTTCATGCCTCTGCCCGCGACAGTGGTTATGCCGAAGCCTTCCTCCCGCAGCATAAGGGGTAGAGCTGTGACCTTTTCCGTGGGGATAATCCTGATCGACTGGTAACCTATAGAGATAACGGATTCGAGCTTCATGCCTACGAATGTTCCTGCTGCAAAACCTGCAGCGTAAGCTATGTAGCTCCATACACTGTTCAGGTTTTGCATGACATGGCTGATTGCAGTTATCCAGATGAGCACCTCAAAGAATCCCAGGACAGGCGCGATCTGCCTGTATCCTCGTGCCACGAGAATAATTCTGAATGTTCCGATCGAGACATCGGTTACCCTGGCAAGAAAAATAAAAACCAGGCTTGTAACAGTATATAGCATATATCAGTTCCTGTTTGTATGCCGCAGTACCGGCAGAAATAATTAAGATATAAGCCGGGGAATATTTGTCAAGTCATAAGGCATTAATCGGGAGCAGCTTTTACTGTACGCGCCTAATCTGCGCATGCGACACGGTTTTTACCCTGTTCCTTTGCCATGTAGAGAGATTCGTCCGCTTTTTTTCTGAAGCTTTCGAGCTCGGTTGCAGTCTCCGGGAATGAGCTGACGCCTATACTTGTGGATATTTTAATATCCCTGCCGCCCAGTAATACTGAAAAATCGTAATGGTCAATCGTTCTGCGGATTTCTTCGGCAATGGCCAGCGCCTGTTCCCTGTTAGTTTCAGGCAGCAGGATGGAGAATTCGTCTCCGCCGTAACGCGCGATTATTCCATGCCTGCTTATTATGTTTTTGATAATAGACGCGAATTCGCAGATAACCCTGTTGCCGGATTCATGGTCCAGGAGTTCATTGATTTTACGGCAGTTGTCCACGTCAAGCATGAGAAGTGAAAGGGGTTTGTAGTTGCTCTTTGATATGTTGAAAAAGTTTTCGACAGCGTCATCAAGAAATGTGCGGTTATATATGCCTGTAAGTTCATCGGTAATTACCCTGCGGCTTGCGTTTTCGCCCCACTGCACAATCTGTGCAAGAAATCCGCTCGATCTGCGCAACTGCCTGATGGTTCCGCTGAGCAGTAGGGAAATCAGTTTTGTCGCTGCTGCCGGATTTTTTTCGATCAGCCCGGTGAATGCCTTTTCGTTGATAATAAGCAGTTCGGAATTTTCTGCCGCGGTGTAGGTGTTAAAAAGCGGCAGGTTACCGAAGACTGAGCTTTCACCGAAGAAATCACCGGGAACAAGCTCGCCGTATTTGCGGTCAAGTGTTCCGGGCAGTTTGAGGGTGCTGAAGACCCTGCCGCTGAGTATTATGTAAAGGTCGCGGCCTGTACTGCTGTGGCTGAGTATGATATCATCAGGATTGTAGGAGCGGACCGATGAGCAGGGTTCCAGCAGCTCAAGTTCATCATCATTGAGAGAGTCAAATATTTCAAGCTGTCTGAAGTACTGTTTCATGGTATGATCTTCTCTGCCAGGGTGCTGTTGCCGGTTTTTCTTGCGTCGTACATCCTGTCGTATGCAAGTGTAACAAGATCGGCACTGTTGTCGGCGTCATCGGGGTAGACCGCGATTCCGATACTTGTTGTTATAACAAATCTGCCTGCACCGGTTATGCCCGATATGTCGATCTCCCTGAAGGTTCTGCGTATGTCTGCAGCGCGTTGTACTGCCTGATCCCTTCCGGTATCAATGAGTATGGCCGCGTACTCATCGCCCCTGTAACGCACACCTATATCATCTTCATTAAGTTCGGACTGTAAAAAGATCGCCATAAGGTTTAACACCTGGTCCCCGGCAACGTGTCCGTAAAGATCATTTACTTCTTTGAAATTGTCAGGTTTTATCATTAGCAGTGAAACGCATCTGCCCGTATCGGGGAGCATGTTCATAAAATCTTCTTTAAGAAAAGTCTGGTTGTAAAGCCCGGTCATTTTATCGCTGAGGAGCTGCTTGTGAAGATCAAGCAGCCAGCCGGTTTTACCGTAGAGCATTTTGTTTACGTTCCAGATGCGGGACGATACTGTTGCAAGCAGCTTGTAGAGCATGCGGGCGAATATTACCGGGTGCTTCAGGAAAACGTCGTCGGCTTTAAAACTTTTGCCGGGAAAACAGAGCAGCATTGAGTCCTCCTCTGCGAATGCGCCTGCGTTGCGCGGTGTGCGTCCCAGAAAATCCAGTTCACCGAAAGATTCACCCGGTGCTATCTGGGCGATCATGGCATTGCCGTCGGTCTCAAAGCCTATGATTCCCACGCGGCCCTGCTCCACAACAAACAGTTCGTTGGATTCAGCCCCGTTGCTGAAAACAGCATTCCCCTTTTTCAGTTTGATGTACTCGCTGTAGTCCGCGATTATATCGAGTTCAT
>JAAYBQ010000326.1 GCA_012730035.1 Spirochaetota bacterium | reverse complement strand
TTATTCTGCGCACTTTTTTTTTAATCTGCAAAAAAAATTTTTCAAAACGACACGCCCGGAACGTAACAACATTGAGGAGCATTATTGCCTTCTCTTATTATCTGTTATTAATTCACGGGGAGTATTATGACACAAAAAAGGGCAATCTATACTGCGGCTATTACTGCTATTGTTTTTTTTGCAGGCACTGCATGGAGCGTTGATTACGGCCGGATAAGGTTCAGGGAGTTTTCAAGCGACAGGCAGATTTTTGAACGCTACACCGAAGAAGCTGCTGAGAGTATAAGTGCAGAGGAATGGCAGAGCATACTCGATGCAGGCAGGGAGGAGATGTCTGCCGGATGGGAAAGGGATGCACTGGCCGAGCGCGACAGGTACATTCGTGAAGGATTTGATGCGGGCCTTGTTAATAATCAAATGCAAGAGGCCAGGGCTGAGTGGGAGAATAATTTTAATTATGCCATGCTCTACGATAAAGGGGAATGGAGAGCCGGGCGGGGACTTGACTCGTACTCCGCGGGTAAAATGACGGCGCTGGGTGAAAGTGTGACCTCGGGTAGTACGGCCGGGTATGATGATGCCGCTGCATGGGAGAGACATGTTGCGGATGCCGTACATGAGACTGAATCTTTATGGGAAAATAACTACGCGCCGGAAATTTCATCTATACTTAAACAGGCTGAAACACTGAACGGCCCGGAAAAAAATGGTTTTCTTGCCGAGGCTGAACGAATCGAAAAAGATATGCGCTTCAGCTTTGACATGGAGAAGGATACAATTCTTTATCTTGGCAAAAACGCTTTTATTGAAAAAATAAATACACGGAACATGACTCTGCGCGAAGAGAGTGAAAGCAGAAGCGCATCTTTTATAACAGACAGTATTATTGCTGATACCGAAGCACAGGTCAGGGCTGAGCATGAGAAAATACTGGAAAGGGCATATTCGCCCGGGTCAGAAAGCGCTCTGGATTTTTCAGGGCTTGGCGTTAACTGGCAGGAGGATTTAAAGAAGCTTATAGAATACGGCATGGGCAGATGGGAGGCTGCGCGGGAAAAGCTGTATAATGAACTGGCATCATGGAAAAAATCAGCAGAAGATGCATATAAAACTGCTGAGGCTAAATGGCGCGAAGGGCTGCAGAAGCTTGAGGCTGCCCGCCTTGAATGGGAGACTAAACTTGCAGGCGAGATATATGCAGGTTTTGACGCATGGGAGGCTGGCCATGATGAGCTTAACTTAAATATTGAGAGGAGCAGACAGGAATTATCAGAATACCTTGAGAGAATGTCAGAGCACTGGGATGAGAGCAACAGGGATCTTCTTGACATGGCTGTGAACGGTTCCGCCGTATATTGCGATGCAGTTGAAAACATCAACTGGCTTACTGAAATGAAAAATTCAACGGAATCACAGTACGCTTTCAGCAGCTATGACGAGAATTTTAAAAAAGCAATTGGCCAGTACCTTGTAAACCAGATTGATGCTGCAATCGATAACGCCAGATCAATGTTTATAATCCGCAACAGATCCCGGGAGAATAATAACCAGAGTCTTGAAGTTGTTGTAACACAGGCAGGCAAGCCGGGATATAATGACGCAACAGGTACCTTTACTGAATCATATACAATAACAGTAGTGGAACATGTGTACAGCAAAATTGAAAGTGGGGGATATTTTATAACAGGTATTAATACCGGTACAAAAGAGACCGTTAACACTCTGCTGAGCATTAACTGGAACAATGTGGTTTCACTTGATTCTGAAAAAACAAGGAGAACTGCAAACTGCTACTATGCATTTGAGCTGGCAAGATGGGAAAAGATCAGAACAGCATTCAGCACCATAGCTCGCGATGCCGAGTTCTATATGCATGAACGGAACATGGAGGGCCGGGAGAACGGAGCAGGTTACCTTACTAATGAAGATGGCAATTACACGGTAAATGCTGATGGTTCAGCTGATCCTTACCTTATGACCGGGGCCGAGTACAGCCTTGAGCTTGCGGAGCGTGACATGGATTTCTGGAACCGGAGACTTGAAATTGCCCGATCCGTGCTTGATTATGCCGAAGGTAGAACGTGTGAGACATCTGCGCAGACAAAAGAGAATATGTCCCAGGCAAAGTTAAAAATGGATAACGCGAAAAAATCCTACGATAACGCCATTGAGGCCGTGAATAAAATTCTTGCGGAACTGAGAAATATCCAGGGTTTAAAACCTTTAACCGATGACCCCGATGCGTGGCAGAGGTATTACGAAAGCTATAATTCGAGCATTGAGAATCTTACAAAGATTTACAGCAATTCCGAAAAAGCGCTTAAGGCTGCAGAAGAAAATTATTCAAAGACAAGGGCCGCGTTTATAACTTATAAAAACATGACCGGCGAAAATGGAGAGGCCCGGCCGGTAGAATATCTTAAGAATGAAATAATAGAGATTGAACTGAATATTATCCGTGCCGAAGAGTCAATTAACCGTCAGCGCGAGAACCTGTTCATAAGGCAGAACGAAGCTGACTTTACATCCCGTACAGCAGGATTTGCCGTGTTATACAGCGAAACTGTAAAAAATTATGAGCAGGCAAAGGGAAGGATTAATCTGTTCGTGAGTATTATGCAGGGTTCTGAATACGAAGCCGATGTATCGGCGCGGGTTAATGCCATTTATGAAAACAGGCTGGCATTATGGGGTGATGACGCAGATGAGTTTTTTGCTGTACTTAAAGGTGAAGTTGATGCTTATAACAACGCAGCTGAAGCGGACAGGGCTGAAAAAAAAGAGAATGTTTTATCAGAAATAAGGGGGATTTATTTCAGCCTGAATGCGGAGGTTGATATTTACAGAAAGAGCCTTGAAATGCTCAGGGATAAGGACTTTGATCACGAATCATTTATTGATACTGAATATATTGCCGATCATAATGTTTATGCTGAGTATGCTCGTTATTCTGCGGCAGCGATTGATTTGATTGAAGAATATTTTGACGATGCGGATGCAGGGAAATGTGATAAATCGTACGGAGGCGCGTGGGGATTCCTTAAAGCGGAATTTGATAAGCAACGCTTTGTCTTGGGTGAGGACAACAGCAGCTACGTTATTCACTACACTGCGCTTAAGTATTTTGAAAAGAGATACAGGGGAATTACTGCCGAGACCTGGGGGCAGTACAGAAAGAGGCTTGCCGCTGAAAGCGATTACGCTGATAACGCTGCAGATATTCATGAAGATATGGCTGATGGAGCGAGCCCCGGAACTCTTCTGGAGATGCAGGAACTCGCTTCAGAAGGGGAGATTGAAGCTGTACAGTATCTCAGGGAATATTACGCATCAGGTAGCGCGATCCCCGGCCTTGAGTATATAAAGGAATATGACGCAAGGGCTGATATTGCTGATTATGTAAATGATTACCTTAAAAATTATGCAATCGAAAACTGCCATTTATTTATTCATACCGAAAAACTTCAGGCTTCATATAATTATCTTGCTGATTTGTACGGATTTTTAGCACCATCCGGATTATCAGGGATTTTAACCGGTGACAACCTTTTCAGTACTGAGTCTTTCAGGTATATGACACCGGAGCAGATGAGTACTGCTTCAGGACTGCTGCAGCAATACGTTGCACGACTTGAAAAAAGCGGTATGCCTGTGCCTGAATCCATAAGGGCTGCGGCAGCAGCAATGGGTGAAATCAAAAAAGATCTTGATACTGAACTTTTTATAATGAGCTACATGAACAACCTGCTTACCGGTACAGCAGAAGAGATACTTGCTGCAGCCGGGAATGCGGTTGATGCGGCAGAAACAGCGTACGATTTTTTACAAACCTGCAGGGAGAGTATTGAAAAAGGCACATCTTACAATGACATTGCACTTCGGATTATCAGCGCCTATGAATCACTCTCTGAATCCCGTAAGCTTGAGATTGACGGGAACGAAACATCTGGCGAAAGCAGAGTTTCGAACTTTATAAAAAACCTCTATTTGTATATCTATGCCATTGATCTTGCCGAAAGTGAACGAATATACATTATGAACATGGGCGACGCCTCACCCGCGGACTACGCTTCGATGCTGCCTGTACACATGAGAGAACAATTTATAAAAGACACAACACCAGCCTATGAACGCGCGCAGTATGACCTTGCGTTTTCAGAGGGCAGGGTTACATCTGTTGACGCATATATAACCACACGGAATGAGTCGGTTGAAATTGATGATGAAACAGAGGAATCCCTGAGAAACTACGCGCTTATCAAAGAATATCTTTGTGCCGCAGTAAAAAGGCCGTTTAGTGAACAGTCTTTCGAGGTTAAAGTTTACCTGGCAGAAAAGTT
>JAAYBQ010000325.1 GCA_012730035.1 Spirochaetota bacterium | reverse complement strand
TAAAGCGCACCCCAGAAACAGGTATAAAGGTGAAGGATCACCTTTCTCCTGTCAAACGGAAGTGTAATGAACCAGATTGCCAGCGCTGGCACAAAAAGTATGGCGCAGGTAATCATTATAAATACAAGATACAACAAAGAAACAGTTCGATCTAACATTTTTTATCTCCTACGTTTACATTACTTCCCACCAGAAGTCAACCCATTGATCTTTCTCCGCAAGAAAACCATAGGTTACCCCTGCATCTTTAATTTTTGAAACAAGGCAGATAGTATCGAATTGAACATGCGGGTACATCGAATGAATCTGCCTTATGGTATTACCACTGTCAAAGATATCATCACAGAGCAGAAATTTACCGTCTACCAGTTCCGGCCTTATGCCGATCTGAAATCTTCTCTGTTCTTTTCCGGCGTATGATGAGATTTCGATATATGATATCGGAAGATCAAGGTGCACGCTCATAAAATATGAAAGGAAAAAACCACCCCTTAACGGACATAGAATTGCCTTATACTCATTACGCGCAGACCCCACCCGGCCGAGTAATTCATGACAGAGCTCAACATACATTTCGTATGAAATATTCAGGTTGTTCATGTTCCTCTCCTTTAAAGGCAGAACTGTTTTTTACGAAAATATCACTGATGTTTTTTTAATCAATAATTTTTTAAGGGGATTAACCTATGCCCGAAGTTGCATCCAGTATTTTTGCAACTGATGCAGCAATGAATTGACTTTTTTTTGTTATTATTTAACAATATATTATATTTTAATACATAAACTAAAAAATTATTTCATACTCTCGTTTAACAGAGAAACTGCGGCCATTTTGTTTCAACGTTAGATACAGCATTTAATAACTGATAAGTGAAATAATTTATAACTTAACGCTATCTCACAGGAGAACATGATGAAACGCACAGCATTATACCTGACAATCATTATTCTTCTTTCAGGCTGTACATCAATACCAGACAGGATTGATGACAAATATCTTGCAGACAAAACCTCTTCCCAAAACGAGGCGCTGGTAAAAATAGAAAAAGAAATTATTGAAAAAAACAGGGCCGTAAAAACATCACAGGATACTCTTAATTCCAAAATAAAAGTTCCAGAATTTACCGAAAGAGAAATTGAACTCCTGGACAGAGAAAACAGCATTCTCAGGGAACAGGTAGACCTGTATGTAAAACACATGGATGCAAGAAATCTTGAGTTGCGAAAATCCAGACTCGCAGATAATGAAGCATACACAAAAAAGAAAAAAACATTGAATGAACTCCAGAAGGCTGATATTGAACTCGCGAAGGCAGACCTTGAAGTAAAACAGGCTGACCTTGCAGTATCTGTTGCTGAACTTGAATACGAGAAATCCAAAATAGCCGCAGCATACAGAGACAAAAACGAAACTGCAGAACCGGAACAAAAAAAAGGTGTGCTTTCGAAAATAACCGGACGTGACAATAATGCCGATGACAAATACGGATATAGTGTTTACGGAGAATTTCTTGATAAAAAAAGAACTGAATTACAGAAAGCAAGGGAAAAACACGCGGTAGCACTGAAAAAATTTGAAGATGCCCGAAAGAAAAGTGAAACGCTGAACTGATACAGGAGGTAGTAGCATGAAATTCTTCTGCAAAATTCTTACTTCACTATTCATACTTGCCATTTCACCAGTAACAATACACGCTGATATTTTTTACACAACAAAAGAATACAACAACCTTTATAACCAGAAGGTTGCGGCAGAACTTGAACTAAAATCCCTCCGCCAGCAATACCAGAACGATAAAACCAACCTGCAGGCACGCATTCGAGATCTTGAACTTGAAGTAGAAAATCTCAGCCGAAATCTTGACAACTGCAACCGTAAAAACAGGGAAGATTCCGCATCTTACGAACAACGCATAACTGAACTTGAAAAAATAATTGATTTACTGAAAACAAAAAGTTCAACAAAAGAAAAGGAGCTCATCAATAAAACCCGGGAACTCCAGGAAAAATGTGAAAAAAATCTAACTGAACTGAAAAACAGCTTTGAGACTGAAAGACAGAAACTCCTTAATGAAATAGAAAAACTTAAATCAGATTATGAAAAGAAGCTGGCAGCTCTGCACAGGGAGATCGCAAATCTTAACAATGAACTTTCCGATCTTAAAGAGCTAACCGAAAAGCAGAAAAAAGAACTTTCTCGAATGGAGAACCAGGCCCAGGAACTTGAAAAACAGCTTACCGAAGAAATTAAAAAAGGTGAGATTCGACTTAAAAAATATCACGACAGAATAATAATCAACATTGATGACAGGATCAGCTTTGATTCAGGGCAGTCCGAACTGAAAAAAAACTTTTTACCCACGCTTGAAAAGATAAGCAAAATTCTCGCTCAATACCCTGAATACTACATTATAATTGAGGGCCACACTGATGATGTACCCATTAAAACTGCCAGATTCAGAAACAACTGGCAGCTATCGACTGAACGGGCACTGGCAGTTCTTGATTATCTGCTTAAGAATACCGAACTTGACCCCAGAAGATTTTCTGCCGCGGGATACGGCGAATACAGGCCTGTTGTTTCTAATGACACAAAAGAAAACCGTGCGCTCAACAGAAGAGTTGACATAGTTGTAATTCCAATTGTTAAAAAAGCCGGTAAATAGCCGGCTTCTTTCAAAATCTCTGCAGTTAATGAATATTAGAAATAATGATTTTTATCCCCTGACCCTGTCCAGATAATTATTAAGAGATGCCAGTAAAGCATCCAGTCTGGTCTTATCCCTGACATTTACCACAGATGATTTACCGTCACCCTGGATTTTAAGGATTCCGGCATCGCACATCATATCAACTGCATTATTATAATTGATTACAGATAATGATTCAGAACACTGAATTTCACCCAGGTTGTACATCCTTACACCGGTCTTTCGTATATCAGAAACAAGTTCCTTACGCGGTATTGTTGCTGTCTGAATTTCGGCAACACCATTAATAACAATAAGAAGTGATTCGAGGTAATCCTGTATCATGCCGGAATAAAATTTAAGCGGCATCGCACCATTTTCTTCGATAGTAATGTCTTTGCCTCGAATATTGATTATATTCCGTGATTCAAGATATTGCGTTGTGGATTCAATGACCGCATCAGTTTTATATATTGATTCCGGGTAGACGAATTCACGGGACAATAAATCTCTCAGTTTTTCAAACTCTTCAGACACCTTCTGCCTTGTAGTTTTGCCTGTGCCGGCAGTAGCTAAAAGAGCAAGTGATACGAGGTTAATTGGAAGCATCATGTGCATTATACTGTTCTTGTACATGCTGATCCTGCCCCTCTGATCATGATCAATTAAATACAGCCCTTCAACCTCTGCGGCTGTCTGGCTGGAGTCAACACTGCTGATTATACCATCCTTCATATATGACGCCAGGACTGTGTCTATGACAGCATCAATGTTTTCATCGGTCTGAATATGCTTTGCCAGAGGGTAATGAGCATTTTTCAGAAAAGAGAGAAGAAGCATTATCCGCTCCCTTATAAGATCCCTTGAAAATCCACGGGCGGTTGTATTCAAAAGTGCAGCAGTGGTAACAGCAAAGGGGGTAACCACAACTATATCATTGATGGTGCTTATTATATAATTGCCCAGTTCTATTACCAGCTCGTCAATATCGGTAACATTTTTTTCTTTGCGGAATTTTTCTCTTACTTCTTTTAAAGTAAAAGGCTCATTAAACTCCATGTATACATTGCCATATTTTTTCTGTATAAGTTTGCGGCTCTTAAAAAATCCAGAAGTAGATTCAGTTTTCTTCTCTCTACCCTTGATCTCTTTAAGGTAGGAATTCTCTTCAAGAACTCTGTCATAGTTCACTGTTATCGGAACAAAAACCAGGTCTTTGTTATAACCTTCATCAACAGCTTCTATAAGATACTTTAACATTCCCATTTTCGGTGATACTATTTTACCAGTTCTTGACCGGGTACCTTCAATAAAAAACTCAATGGTATACCCTTCATTTATCAGGGTCTTGACATACTGCTTAAAAACTGCAGCATAAAGATTAAGGCCCTTGAATGTCCGCCTCATAAAGAAAGCACCAGATCTGCGGAATATTTTCCCCATAGGGAAAAATGTCAGATTTGAACCCGCAAGTATGTGCGGTGGAATTATCTTGTTTGCATAGAAAAGGCTGGAAATTATCAGATAATCCATGTGACTTTTGTGGCTTGGCACAAGTATAAGCGGCCCCCTGCTTGAGGCTTCGCGTACTTTTTTAAAACTCTCGAGATCATAGTGCATACCGTCAAAGATCTTGCTGAAAAGATAGTTATTGGTTGCCTCAAAAAATTTTATATAAACAATAGAAAAATCAGCAGCTATCTCTCTGAAATAGGAAAACGCCTTTTTTCTGAAACTTTTTTCACTGGCTCCTTTTGATGTCATTTCCTGCTGTATCGCATCCATAACATTTTTATGATAAAGAACCTTTTCCATCATCTCCTGCTGAGTCTTTATCTGCGGTCCAAGAATACTGCGTTTTTCATAATTGTATATTTCCAGTAGCCTGTTACGGACCTTTCTGGACAGATGCGGGATATCAACATCCGGATCATTCTCAAGCTCCTCCTTCAGGTTAACCGGCTTGCCCACTCGAAGGAACGCAGGTGTAGCACTTTTCCATATAGTAAACATCCCGGAAAGGAGACCACGGTCCCCCGTGGCTTCAGAGATAAAAACAGATCTGGATTTCTCGGGATTTCTGTTCCAGAAAATTACCTGCGGGAATACATATATTGGATCTTCGGTTTTTTTCTGAAGCTCAAGGAGATAATCGATAGAATCAGTTTTAATCTGCACATACGACCTGAAAAAAAGTTTGCGTGAAAGCATGGAAAATGCAATTGCCCTGTCCTTATTAAGCGCTCTGCCTATAT
>JAAYBQ010000324.1 GCA_012730035.1 Spirochaetota bacterium | reverse complement strand
GCATTGTTAAGGCTGCTGTTTCTGTACCTGATCAGCATTATCCCGCATTTTATAGTACTCTTTATATACACCCTGCTTTCGGGTATACTGGGATTCATAAACCAGATTGTTATACTGTCAACCGGCAGGTGCGTTGAGGATTTTGCCCAGATTGTCGAAAACACACTCAGGTATTATCTTTACATAAAGACATGCGTCACCGGAATTGTAGAGGACAGGCCTGAATTTGCCGGACGCGAAAGGATTGATCACCAGATGCAGCTGAACCTGACCTATCCGCTGCAGTATTCCAGGCTGCTCGCTGCATTAAGGCTTAGCGTGGCAGGTATATTTATAATAACGCTGCCTCACATTGTCATGCTCTGGTTTATCACGCTCTTTGTTCCCTTTGTCTATCTGGCTGGAATAATATGGGTGATCATTACCGGAAGGTGGCCCAATCCTCTCTTTATGTTCCTTACGATGTACTTCAGGTATATGGCCAGGATATCATCATTCATGATAGGCCTTACCGACCAGTACCCGCCGTTCAGGCTTGAGTAGTACCGTTAGCGGGGGCTGATCAGATGATCAGCCCTTTTTCGTATCCCCTCAACTACCGGTTCCCTGTTCTTCATGTTGTACCTGACGCAGAACTCCCCCTTGTGAAGGTTGTATTCAGGCTGCGAATAATAAAAGATCACCCCGCTGCTTTGTGCCAGCAACCCGGCGTGGGCGGCAAGGCCCGTGTTAAGAAGAATTCCCGTTTCAGGGTCGTGCGGTTTAATCCTGTATGTGTCTGTTATGTGGCTCTGCAAAAAAGAAAAGCTTTCCGGGTCGCAGATCGCTACTGAATAGAGGTACCAGTCCTTTACATGTTCCACCAGTGTTTCTTTTTCGCCGGGGGTAAGTATTTTGTGGGCCGGGCAGAGAAAGCCGGAACATATCTTTGACGAAAAGAGTGATCTCTCCCTGCCTTCGCTTCCCGAGGATAGGGGATGTATGTGGCAGCCCGGTTTTCCCGCAGATATAAATCCCTGGTACGGGCATATATGCGTGAACGGGTCCCGGACAGCTGCATCAAGCCTGAAATCCTCGTACACTGCATAGTCGCCGGCCCTTGAGCTCCCGCCCTGCAGAAATGCTGACAGGTTTTCCCTGGTGCAGTCCATGAAATTGAAGAGGCCGCAGCATACACTGCAGCCCCTGTCGTTGTCCGGCTGGCATAGAGTTACATCGCCCGGCCTGTTCACGGTCAGATGCTGTTCCTTGTGTAGTTAAGCAGACCGCCTGCCAGAAGTATGCCGCGCTGTCTCTGCGTGGCAAGAAGTTCAAGTTCGATAAGGGTGCCGCCCGTGTTTACTGTAATAAGGCTGCCGCGCTTTACTGCTTCAATGAGGCCTGTCATGCTGAAATCCATTCCCTGTGAAATACGGTCATAGTCAGCTTCTGATTTGAATACCAGCGGAAGTATTCCGAAGTTTACCAGGTTGCCCGAGTGTATGCGCTCAAATGATTTTGCCATTATGGCGCGTACTCCAAGGTACATTGGGCAGATCGCGGCGTGTTCACGGCTGGAGCCCTGTCCGTAGCTTAACCCACCTGCTATTATTGTGAAGATATTTTTTTTGCGGTTCTCCAGCGAGCGGGCTGCGAATTCCGGGTCAACACCCTCGAATACGTATTTGGAATATTCCGGGATATTAGACCTGTACTTAAGGCGCTGGCCCGCGGGCATTATGTGGTCAGTGGTGATCTTGTCCCCCACCTTAAGTCCTATGACGCCGCGAATTTCATCGGCGAGCGGTTCGGTGTAGGGCGGTTCCCCTATGTTGGGGCCGCGGAATATGGCTGTCTTTGTTTTTGACGGGGGTATTATGAGCGAATCATCTATGCTGAACTTTTCGGGCATGTCAACGCGCGGGAACCCGGCCGCGTCATAGTCCAGGGGGTCTGCCAGTTCGCCTTTAATTGCCGAAAGCGCGGCAACCTCGGGGCTTACAAGGTATATCTGCCCGTCTGCGGTACCTGACCTGCCTTCAAAGTTCCTGTTATTTGTCCTGAGGGAAATACCCTTTGTGACAGGCGCCTGGCCCGAGCCTATGCAGAATCCGCAGGCTGATTCCATTATCCTTGCTCCGCTGGCGATGATATCTGCAAGCGCGCCGTTCTCCGCGAGCATCTGGAATACCTGCTTTGATCCGGGTGCCACAACAAAGCTTATATCGCTGTGGGCCTTTCGGCCCTTGAGTATGCGTGCAACAATCATCAGATCCTTGTACGATGAGTTCGTGCAGCTTCCTATGGCGACCTGGTCAATCTTCATGCCCTTAAGTTCGCCTATATCTTTTATGTTGTCCGGTGAATGGGGGCAGGCGATCATCGGTTTAAGTTCCGAAAGGTCAAGTTCGATCACCCTGTCATAAGCAGCATCGGTGTCAGGCAGAAGTTCTCTCCATGATTCTGCGCGCCCCTGGGCTTCAAGAAATTTTTTTGTGACTGCGTCGCTCGGGAAGAGGGATGTCGTAACTCCAAGTTCCGCGCCCATGTTGGTTATGGTTGCGCGTTCAGGAACAGAGAGGGTCTCTACTCCCGGGCCGGTGTATTCCACGACGTATCCGACGTTCCCCTTTGTTGTGAGTATCTGCAGCACTTTAAGTATTATATCCTTTGCGCTCACCCATGCGCGCAGCCTGCCTGTAAGCTTTATGTTGATAACCCTGGGGCACGCAAGAAAGAAGGGCCCGCCGCCCATGGCCACTGCAACATCGAGCCCGCCTGCTCCTATGGCTATCATACCTATTCCGCCGCCCGTGGGAGTATGGCTGTCTGAACCGAGAAGTGTTGCGCCCGGCTTTCCGAACCTTTCAAGGTGAACCTGGTGGCAGATGCCGTTGCCTGCCTTTGAGTGGTATATGCCGAAGTTTGAATTCATGGTCTGCAGGTATTTATGGTCATCCGCATTTTCAAATCCTGTCTGGAGCGTGTTGTGGTCCACGTAGGATACCGATATTTCCGTTTTTACCTGCGGGATGCCCATTGCCTCAAACTGCAGGTAGGCCATGGTGCCCGTGGCGTCCTGTGTCAGGGTCTGGTCTATCCTTATGCCTATCTCCTCTCCTGCTGAGAGTGTTCCCTCAACCAGGTGTTCTTCAAGAATCTTGTATGTTACTGAACGTCCCATCGTTCCTCCACTTTGCCTGTTTGTATAATGGCGGTGTATCATTCCGGTGAAACAGGCTTACTTTTTAAAGTCTCCTTACGGAAAATCCCTTACGGATAAAACAGTGGATTCCCTTTTCCAGGGGAATGACAGCTGGTAAACCGCTACATAATTGATAAAAGCCGCAGGCATGTTTTGAATCAAGTAATTTTTTGAAATGCTTTATGCGGGATTTTTATTTTCCGTGAGTTCAGAAATTCCGCGTATCAGATCATCCCTGTTGAAGGGTTTTGCGATATAACTGTCAAATCCCGATTCAAGAAATTTCTGTACATCCTCTTTCATTACATGTGCCGAAAGCGCCATGATGGGGGTACGGGTTGCGCCCGATTTTTTTTCAAGCTCGCGGATTATGCCCAGTGCTTCAAGGCCGTCCATCCGCGGCATCTGGATGTCCATCAGTATTATATCTATGTGGTTTCCGCTTTTGAACTCTTCAACAGCCTCGAATCCGTCAACTGCCATGATGCAGTTGAATCCGCTTTTTTCAAGTACTCTGGTTACAAGCATTCTGTTTATGCTGTTATCCTCAACTACAAGCACGGTTTTACTGCTGTCCGCAGAGTTATCCGGTTCATGTCTGGCCGCTGTTTCAACTGTAGCCGGTTTGTACGGGACTGTAAAAACAAACCTTGAACCGCTGTTTAAACGGGATTCGACCGAGATGGTTCCCCCCATCATTTCAACAATCATTCGGGATATTGAGAGTCCCAGCCCTGTGCCGCTGTAGCTCCTTCTGCTGCTGTAGTCTATCTGCCTGAACCTTTCGAATACAAGGGGCAGGTTTTCGTCCGTTATTCCAATGCCGGTATCCTCGACATGGAATTCCAGCAGGCCGCTGCTGTTAAGTCTTGCTCCGAAATTGATTTCCCCCGAATCGGTAAACTTGACAGCGTTTGAAAGGAGGTTGTTCAACACCTGTTCAATACGGTACTCATCGCCGTTGATAAGTTCTGAGATGTACTGGTCGCAGTCAAAGTCCAGGTTAATGTTTTTTTTGCCGGCCCTGATAAGGACAAAGGTGCTGTTGTAGACATTTTTCATGAGTGACCTGATGCTGAATGGCGCTTCTATGAGCTTAAGGGAGCCGGATTCAATTTTTGACAGGTCCAGTATCTCGTTGATAATGGAGAGCAGAAGTTTTCCGCTCTTCTGTATCATTCTGAGGTAGTTTTCATGTACCGGTTCGCTGATCTCGTCAATAAGGATATCGGTAAAACCGATAACCGCGTTCAGCGGTGTGCGCATTTCGTGAGACATGTTCGCGAGGAAGTTGGTTTTAAGGCTGTCCGATTCCTTGGCCTTTTCCCTGGCCTCTATGAGCATTTTTTCAAAGTGCTTGCGCTGGGTAATGTCGCGCGCCGATCCCTGTATGCCCACAGCGGCTCCTGTTTCATCATAGATCAGAGCGTTCTTGTATTCGATGATTACGTTTTTACCGGCCTTCGTTTTTATCTTGACCTCGCCATGAACAGTGCCGTCATTAATGACGCGGTTCAGCATATCAAGCACTTCGGACTTTTTGTAGAATCCGGTATTTTTCTCTGAAAGTATTGTAACTATGTCTGTTTTTTTCAGTTCATCCTCTGTGTACCCGAAAAGCTTCTGGAACGCGCTGTTCACCTCCATGAAGTTCCCCTGCAGGTCATATATGTAGAGTAGATCCTCAACGTTGTTGAATATATCACGGTATTTTTTTTCGCTCATTATCAGGTCATGTTCAAACCACATCCTCTGTATGGCAAGGGCGTACTGCGATGAAAAGTTTTCTATAACAGTAAGGTCGTCTGAATCGTAGTCCTTGCGGGAGTTGCCCAGTATTATGAATCCTACAAATTTTTCGCCGATAACCGCGGGTGAACATAGAATTCTTTTAACACCTGCAGCCCCGGTTGTTGATTCAGTCCCCTCAAACACTGAGAATTCATCGTTGGAGAAAAAGGAATCCCGGTCGTAAAAAAGTTTTTTTTTCATCTCTGTTGTGAATTCAGGAATTGTATCCGGTCTGCGGAAAGAGACTTCACCGCTGGCGCGGGTATAGGTAAACAGGGAGAAGCTCTCTGATGATTCAACCGTAACGTATCCGGCATATCCTGCGCTGCTGCCTGTAAGTTCTGCCAGATATTCAAGTATTATGCGCGATATGTTTTCAATTGACGCGCCGCCCAGCAGTTTTCTGGAAAGATCGGCTATGTAGTAATTGTGGCTAATCTCCTTGTTCAGTTCCTTTGTGCGCCTGTTTACCTCCCTGCGGAGAATAATGTAGAAAAGAATTATCAGCAGTGATATAGCAGTCAGGACAAGAAGAACCGCGAAGAGGGCATACATCCTGCTGTCATAATGCGTTCCCTCTGATTGGCTGAACCACTTGAGGTATATGCGTGAAAACTCTCCGTTCTTTTTGATTGCGGCCATGCCGTCGTTAAACCGTGTCATAAGATCAATGTTGTCGTTCGAGAACATTGCCGAGAATTCGACAGAAAAGAGCGGCCGTTCTGGAAGATGCAGGTCTTTTATTTTGTATTTTGCGAAGAGGTAGTTCGCCGAGTTCAGCGAGACAATTGCACAGTCCGCCTTGCCCGACGCCACAAGTCTTAGCGCCGCAAGGTCTGTCCCTGTATGGATTATTGATGATCCGGGATATTCCGCCGTAATGTACGTGTCCAGCATGTATCCCCTGTTGATAGCTATGGTGGCCTCACTCAGCCCTCCCGGGGGATAGCCTTTTGCGAGAGGTAACGCTGCAGTAAACTGGATGCTGATTCCCGGTTTTGAATAAAACACGCCGCCGTTCTTTTTGTCGTGAAAAACAGATGTGATAAAATCAATTTTTTTTTCGGCAGAAAACTGTTCAATGGCCTCGTCATGATCCATCAGGATAATGCGTATGTTCAGCCCTGATTCTGCTGCTATGGCGTTTATTATATCTACGTTGAATCCCGAAGGCCTGCCGTATTCATCGATAAATTCAAAAGGGGGGAAACTGTTATTGCCTGCACCTATATAAAATTTTTCCTGCATCGCATGCAGGGAGGATGAGCAGAGAAGCAGCAGTGCTATTAGTGCGGATTTTTTGAACAATTTAATTATCATCCCTTATTATAATAATACTGAAATTTGCTTTTATTCAGTGCCGGTTTGCAAAAGCAGCCTCTCCGGGTAGTAAACTTTTACCAGGAAATAACTTTTTTATACAGGGCACACCCTGTTTAGTTAATAATCTGTCCCATTATATTATACAAATTATAAGGCAAAAAGTAAACATAAATTTGCATGATTGCAAGACTCTCTTTAAGCCCGGCAGAGATAAACGGAAGGTTGATGTTAAAGAAAAGTGGATTTTCTGCCGATAATATGTGCATGAAAATATCGACCGGTATGGCAGAAATATTTCTTGGTAGGAATCCCCGGACAGGCGCTGTCGGCGGAAAAACCTATATATGGCCCGATTACAGGCAGAACGCTGTAGAAAAGATACGCGGCCGCGAACCTGATCAAAACGGGTACATTTACCGCAAGCCCGACCCGGCAACAAGGGATGAACTGATTGGTTCCATGTTCAGGTCAGAGCAGAAGTACGATGCCTCTGGCAGGGCAGCCGCTCAGAAGGCTGCAGTTGCGCCCGGATCATTCTTCGACGCATTTGCCTGAGATGTTTATCCTTATAAAAGATATCCGCATTCCGCCCGGAACAGCGGATGACAGCGTAAAAACCGGAGTTGAACAGGGGATGGGTGCAGTATTCACCTCTTTCCGCATAATAAAAAAATCCCTCGATGCGCGCAACAAAAACAATATATTCTACAGCTTGCGCGCGGTTGCAGAAACCGATGACCTGACAGCCGGGTTGCTTGTTGAGTCTGGCCAGGCCGAACCATTCAGTCCGGTGCAGTTCCCCGAAATACGCAGGGCCGGTATGACCCGGGATATAATCGTAGTCGGCACAGGGCCTGCGGGGCTTTTCTGCGCCCTGCGCCTTGCTGAGTACGGTGCGCGCGTAAAGATAATTGAACGCGGAAGGACGGTACAGGAGAGGTTCCGCGATATTGAACTGCTTGAACAGAGCGGTCTGCTCGATACTGAAAGCAACGTACTCTTCGGCGAGGGTGGCGCCGGGACATATTCTGACGGCAAGCTCACCTCGCGTTCCGACAGGCCCGAATCGTCATGGTTCTTCGAAAAATTTATTGAGCATGGCGCAGACCCGTCGATTGTTTATGAATCGAAACCTCACGTCGGCACTGACCGGATCCGCAAAATAATCACGGGCATCAGGGACTCCCTTCTGTCAAGGGGCGTGCAGGTACTTTTTAACGAGAAGGTCATTGACCTTATTACCGTTGCCGGCATGCGGGTTACAGGTGTAAAGACTTCACGGTGTGAGCACCATGCAGACGCGGTGGTGCTGGCAACGGGGCATTCGGCCCGGGACACTTTTGCCATGCTCCATGAACGGGGTGTTTTTCTTGAAAAGAAACCCTTTGCCATAGGCACACGCATCGAGCACCCGTCTGACTACATAAACCTGATGCAGTACGGGAAGAGCCGCTACCGGGACGTTCTACCCGCGGCCGAGTACTTTATAACGCATAACAACCGCAAGACAGGCCGCGGCATATACACATTCTGCATGTGCCCGGGCGGAGCTGTCATAAACTCGTCGTCAGAGCAGGGGATGCTCTGCACAAACGGTATGAGCATGTCTGCCAGGGACTCGGCCTGGTCAAACGCTGCTGTCGTGGTAACCGTGCGCGCTGACGATACGGGTGACGGTCCACTTGCCGGTATAGATTTTCAGCGCGAAATAGAGCGTCGCGCATTCGGGGCAGGGGGAGGGCTCTTCCGTGCATCCGCGCAAAGAGCATTATCATTTATTTCAGGCAAAGAGGATGGTACCCTGCCGCAGACATCATACATAAACGGTGTTGTGCCCGGAGCTCTTGACAGTTTTTTGCCGCCGTGGATCTGCTCTGAGCTGCGTACGGGGCTTGTTTCATTTGATAAACGGATGAAAGGGTTCCTGGATAACGCGGTGCTTATAGGGGCAGAAACAAGAACCTCGTCACCTGTCCGTGTTACAAGGGACGAGTCTTTCCAGTCTGTGTCGCACAAAGGGCTTTATCCCGTGGGCGAGGGTGCAGGGTACGCAGGGGGGATAGTGAGTTCAGCAATCGACGGTATAAGGTGCGCCGATGCCATAGCGGCTTCTGCAGGTTAATATGTTCATATTACAGAATAAAATACTTTAAAGCATTTAATGAATAGAGACAGGAGTTAGAGTTTCTTCCGGAGTATTTTTTAATGCCTGGTCAGGATTTGATAAGCAATGGATTTTTTAATGGCTTCGGTTGTTTCTTCGTCCTTAATGATTTTATTTTTTAATTCATCGGCAATTGGATGGAAAAATAAGGGTAAAAACAAATAGGGACAGAAACATATTTTTTTACCAAACCTTGTTTTATTTTTAAAATATACACTAATTATCCCGAAACCCGAAGTGACGCATTCCATGTTTGAAAATGGTGTTTGATCCTTTTTAAATATTCCGCGGATATATAGAAACTCCTCATCAATCTCTACATTTAAAAATCGGTTAAATAGATAAAACATCAAGAAAAAGAAAGAATGTATTATGATGATTATTATCAGATCGCTCGGGTCAATATTTAAAGATGCATCTTTATTATATGCAGAAAGAATTGTTGCCATTGTGGTTAAGTATAATAAGATCAGAAGCAGGGATATCGATATTCTATAGAATGTTGTAAAAGCCGAGGATATTCTTCTTTTCATTAAATCACCCGATCTTAACCGGTTTTTGTTTTTGTAATGGATTCTTCTTTTGGACTGGTAATCAACTCTTTTTTGAAAACAGTCATATTAAGTATTTTATGAAAAGCTAAAATTTTATGTAACAAAGAATATTATTCAGAAACAAAATATTTATTGAAATTGCAGCCACTTAATAGTTTCTGATTATATTGTATCAGTACATTTGTAATAGTGCCTGGATAGAAAAATTCAGATTACAGGAGGAATATAATGTCATCATTAAATGAAGTAACAGACCAGAGTTTCGATAAGGAAGTTGCGCAGGCATCGGGAAAGGTTCTTGTGGATTTCTGGGCTCCATGGTGCGGTCCCTGCAGGATGCAGACACCTATACTCGAAAAACTTGTATCATCAGGTGAGGTGAAAGCTAAGATTGTAAAACTCAACACCGATGAAAATCCCGAGGTTGCGCGCAAGTTCGGGATAGTATCAATCCCCACACTTATACTTTTCGAAAACGGAGCCGAAAAGGAACGCTACGTTGGCGTTCAGCCCGAGGCAGTGCTTAAGTCCAAACTGAGCTGATGCGGGCGGTTGTACAAAGGGTAAAAGAGGCGTCTGTCAGTATTGACGGGCGCCTTGTTGCCTCAACCGGACCCGGTCTCCTTGTTCTTATTGGTTTCCATAAAGATGATACAGAAAAGGATTCGGATTACATAATTTCGAAAATCACATCCCTGCGCATATTCGGCGACAGTGAGGGTAACATGAACCTTTCTGTGTCAGACACCGGCGGCGGCATACTTGTGGTTTCGCAGTTTACTCTTTACGGCGATGCGCGCAGGGGCAGGCGGCCTTCATTCTCTGACGCAATGCCGCCGACTGAGGCCGCAATATTTTATGATGCGTTCATTAAAAAGTTCAGGTCAGAGTACGGAAAAATCGAAAGCGGTGTGTTCGGGGCAGACATGGATGTGTCGCTTGTTAATGCAGGCCCTGTTACTATAATGCTGGACAGTACCAGGGGATTTTAGTCTACCTCACTATATCTTCGACCCATTCCACTGAATTGTTTTCAACCAGTATAAGGTCAAACCTGAATGTAATCTGTTTGCTGTAGAGTAAGGGGTTGTTTACAAGAAAGTGGTCGGCACAACGCCTGAGTGTTCTTTTTTTGTTCTGCGTGATTGAATAGATTCCTCCGCCAAAAGCCGCGGTTCGCCTGGACTTTACTTCGGCAATAACCACAAGGTCACCCCGTTGCGCTATAATGTCCAGTTCACCAATTTTACCTGCGCGGTAGTTGCGTTCAAGAATATCGAAGCCTTTTTCTTCCAGAAAGGCGCAGGCGGTATCTTCGCCCTCCCTGCCGTATTCTTTAATGCCGGCATCCTGCATCAGAATCCCCAGAGAACGTCAAAGAGGTTGACGCCAGCCTCCTTTTCGCTCATCACTTTTGATATGTACCTTGAAGTATCCGTAAGCAGGTTTATTACCTGTGTGTCCAGTACCTTCTCTTTGTTCTCGTTAAGTATTACCTTTATTATGGGACGCAGCGGCTTTTCGGTAACCGAACCGATTACTATTCCTATAACTCCGTCGTTCAGCTCAACCAGCGAGCCTATGGGATAAACCGACATCCTGGATAGAAAAATCTTTAAAATTTCAGGGTCGAATTTATTAACTCCGCTGGCCAGGAGGTTCTTCATGGCATGGTATGCACCGCGTTTTTCCCTGTAGCTCCTGCTGGAAATCTGGGCCTCGTAGCTGTCCGCTATAGATGCGATCCTTGCGAATTCATCGATCTCTTTGCCTTTAAGGCTGCGGGGGTAGCCCTTGCCGTCAAACTGTTCATGGTGCTGAAGTGAAATGTTGGCAACGCGCTCGTTCAGATCTGTATAAGAAATCAGGGCCTTGTACCCGTGAAGGGGATGGGCCTTAATCATCTGGTATTCACTGTCAGTAAGGTTCGACTGCTTGTGAATAATATAAACAGGAATTTTTGTCATTCCTGAATCAATCAGTATGGTGCCGGTCCCGAGATCAAGCATCTGTTTGTCGTTGTAGTTCATTGCCTGGCCGATGATGAGCGCGTAGAAGGTTACGTTAACAGAGTGTGTGACCAGGTAATTCCTTTCGTTGTCATCAAGGCCGTGAAGGAAAAGGAATACGTTGCTGTTCTCTTTGATAAGACCGATAATGTCATTAACCACGCGCTGAACCTTCATAAGGTCAACCTTTATGTCTTTGCGGATCGAGGTGTAAATCTGGTCTATGGTATAGCATGCGTTGCTGTGTACCTCTATAAGTCTTTTTCGCATTCCCAGCAGTGCTTCGTATT
>JAAYBQ010000323.1 GCA_012730035.1 Spirochaetota bacterium | reverse complement strand
GTTTGTCCCCTGGGATGGATCTATATATTTCGCATTTAACGGCGCGGGGTCAGAGCCCCCTCCTCCTCCGCATGAAAAAACCGCCGTTGTAAGCATTAAAACTGAAAATATTTGTATAATTTTTTGCATATTGTTACTCTCGCGTAAAATCCACGCATTATAAGCCATTGCACTAAAAAAAAGCAATAAAAAAAAGGTTCCTGCAGAGGGAACCATAAGCCGGATTCTGTTTAAGCAGCTATCCATCTTGCACGCATGTTACCATACGCGTCTTTGCGGTCTACCCTCAGCCTGGGGCGGGCAGCCCTCATGCGGCTGACTATTTGACCTTGCATCGGGTGGGGTTTACACTGCCGTTACCGTTACCGGGAACGCGGTGAGCTCTTACCTCGCCTTTTCAACCTTACTGCCGGAACCTTACGGATCCGGTTAGCGGTATGTTTTCTGTTGCACTTTCCATCGCCTCGCGACGCCCGGGTGTTACCCGGCACCCTGCCCTGTGATGTCCGGACTTTCCTCGCTTCCCTTACGGGACCGCGCAACTGCCCGGTTCCCTCTGCACGAACCTTTTATTGCAGTGTTACATATATAATTCTTATCTGTTTTGTCAAGCCGCATCATTGACCGGTTTATATTTAACACTAATTGTGCTGCATTTTATTGGATATAAATATCATCATAAATTATTTATAATATTTTTACAGAAACTATTCCTGAAAATAATTACTTGTATAATAAGGTTTTTTTAATTCCCTGGAGCTTTCTTAAAAATAAAGCATTTGAGTTACACAGTGTCATTGCGGGCGTAAGATCCGGAATCCACTGATGTATACCATGCATATAGTGTTCAGATGAACACCCGTTTTCACGGGTATGACATTTAAATCGTCCCGGAGAAACACTATTATATTCCGAAAAATGGTTAAGGAATCGACATTGAAATTTTTTTTAAACCCTCGTTTTATTATTATAGAAAAAAGCTGGACACCTGTCCGGCCACCATTGTAAGGCATTCACAAAGTGTAATATAAAAAAAATGATTTCAGGAGAAAATCATAATGTTCAACATTACAGTCACACTTCTGGGCGGACTTGCTCTATTTCTATACGGAATGAAAATAATGAGCGAAGGCCTTCAGAATGCCACCGGTGACGGGCTTAAAAATATTCTCTGGAAAGCTACAAATAACAGGTTCAAGGGTGTTCTTACGGGATTGACCATCACGGCTACCATACAGTCTTCAAGCGCTACAACAGTCATGCTTGTAAGCTTTGTCAGTGCCGGACTTATAAACCTGATGCAGGCCGCAGGTATAGTGCTGGGTGCCAATATCGGAACAACTGTAACGGGGTGGGTTGTTGCGATCATTGGATTCAAGTTTAAAATAGGAATACTGGCCCTTCCTGCAATAGCAACAGGTTTTTTCATAAGGTTTATAAACAGGGACAAGGTAAAGGCCTGGGGTGAATTTCTTCTCGGATTCGGTATGCTATTTTTGGGCCTGGGGATCATGAGCGATTCTGTCGGCGACCTCAGGGGTTCAGATGTAATAATGAATTTCATGTCCACATACAGGGCAACCGGAATTCTATCGACAATAGTAGTTGTGCTGATCGGAACAGCCGTAACAATGATTATTCAATCATCAAGTGCTACAATGGCAATGACCATGGCCCTTGCTGTAAACGGGATGATCGATTTTTATACAGCATGCGCCCTTATACTGGGTGAGAATATAGGAACCACAATAACAGCAAATATTGCTGCCGCAGGATCAAGTGTTGATGCAAAAAGAACGGCAAGGCTTCATTTTCTCTTTAACTTTTTTGGAGTGTTGTGGATTGTTCTTCTTATGAAACAGGTATTTATACCGTTCATTGATTCAATCATACCCGGGGACCCGTTCTCAAATGATCTTGCTGTCAAATCAAAAATAATCGCCGACCACATGGCTGCTTTTCACACCGGATTTAATGTTATCAATACACTTGTATTTCTGCCGTTTTTACAGTACCTTGCCAGGGCTGCGGTAATGATGGTACCTGACGAAAAAAAGAAGGGAGAAGAAGAGGAACTGCACCTTCGGTATATCTCGACGGGTCTGGTTTCAGTTCCGGCAATCAGCCTCAGCCAGGCCAAACTTGAAGTGGAGCGGATGATGGAAGTGGTAATCGAGATGTATCACAAGATTATCGAAGTATTCAACAATCCCGAAGCAAAACTCGGCGAGACCATACAGCAGATACAAAAACTGGAGAATCACGTTGACATGCTCGAAGTTGAGATATCTGAGTTTCTTGTGCGCGTTTCGCGCAACCCTCTTTCAAAAGAAGACAGCAATGAAATTTCGACCATGCTCAACAAGGTTGACCAGCTTGAAAGTATCGGTGACCAGTGCGACGCGCTGCTGCAGCTGATAAGGCGCAAATACGATAAAAAACTTGTATTCTCCAATGAAGGTTATTCTGAAATACGTGAAATTGCAGGCAAGGTAAATGAATTCCTCTATCTTATTTCACGGCATATCGGCTCAATCCATTCCAATATAATGACAGAAGCCGAGGTACTCGAAAACCGTATCAATGAACTGCGCAGGGAATTCCGCAAGGGGCACATGAGAAGATTGAGCGAGGACAAATGCGATATTGAGCAGGGTATTGTTTTCCTGGACATGCTGACGCGATTTGAAAAAATCGGAGACCTGGCATACAACATAGCCGAAACCATCTCCGGTGAAAGAATCTTCTGAAACATTAACTTAACACCTGCACATTCATAAAGGCATAAAAGGGGCTGACCTAAAAGTACATTCCCGTCCCCGCCTGCGCGGGGATAAACTCCGGCGGGCGGCCTTCGGAAGAGCCCTGGCTAATCTATTCTGACGCTATATGTGCGGTATACGCCAGTGGATTCCGGCTCTAACGGCCGATGACACTATTTTACCTGGAAATTTTTCTTTTCAGACAGCCCCTTTTATGAACGAACAGCGGCCTAAAAAACCGTACTGGTTGAAACACTTATGTTCGTGATTGTCTCGTCGCTCCCCTCTATCTCTCCGTTTCCATCCTTGTCCTGGAATGTAATAAGGTAATTAAAATCGATCGAAACATTCTCGCTCATCCCGATCCCGATAACAGCCCCCATGATCGTGCTCTCGGACTTAAGTTTAAAATTGTCAACATTGTTCTGTGCGTAATATGCTTTTGCTTTGGAAATCATCGGTATAACATTTTTGTTCATGGCAACTTCGCCTTTGAGCGATTTGTCCCGCAGATCACCCCAGCGCATATCCTGGTATTCAATTTTTCCGTATGCAAGTTCAAAAAGGTTAATCCTCATACCGGCCATGTAGCCCTTTGCTTCCTCTGCAGCTTCAAGTTTGTCTTTTTTGGTCTGAATCACGTAATCACTTCCGCTCTGAACATACTTGGCGCGTTCAAGATCGTACGTGTCATTGTAGTAGCCGAAAATAAATTCATCGGACTGCTGCCTGTAGTCAGCATAGAGTTCGAAAAGTGAACCACCCTTAATCCTTACGCCGGGCAGTGTATAGCCCCAGCCGCCCGTGTTAAGGCACATGGCGTACTGCGTGTATACATCAACTTTAAAAAAGTCAAGGTCAACAAGCTTGACGCCGGCATCGGCTGCCCAGAAGCCTGTCCTTGACCTGTTCTTGTTTACATCCATCAATTCACTACGTTCAATATCAGAAATCAGTCCTGATGCAATCAATTCTGCAATTACCGTTGGTTCGTTGGTATCAACCAATTTAGCCCTGTAATAATCTATCTGCGTCGCATAATCATCATCCTCCGGGTATGCATCCATCTCGTCAGGTATGCCGTCACCGTCAGTATCGCGAAGCCCCTTATACTCGTTAAGGTCACCCGCGATTGATCCTCCAATCTGCAGCCTGCTGAATGGCTTGATGTAGATACGGCCGCCCCCCATGAAACCCGGTTCTCCTCCGGAGAGTTCTTTCAGGTCATTGGCAATAAATTCCATCCCAAAATGTTTTGTCTCTATGCCCAGTTCAAGCCCCTGCCTTTTATAAGTCGGGTATTCCAGCATGTTGGTATAACCGGTAATCAGTGTGCCGTAACCGAGTGTGGTTACAGCAAGTCCCCCGTATCTGAAGGAAAAGAGGTCACCCTTCTGGCCCCAGCGTATGTAGTATATTTTGTCAAGGTAATCCTTCCATTCATCCCAGTCCTCTTTGCGCACCTTACCCTCATCGTCAAAGAGCAGGTTTATATCCAGGCCTATCCCCAGTTTCCACAACTTGATTTCAGGACGCAGTCCTATCTGCTGATAATTTTTCCCGTCAATTGATACGGCACCAAAAATCCCACCTATGGCATAGCCATACGGGCTCTGCTCCTGGTTCATCCCCTCTATTCCGGAATCATCTGAAACAGAGCCGCCCCCCTCACCCTCCTGCGCCATAAGTGCAGTTGATACAGCAAGCATAAGAATCAGAAACATCAATCGAATCGATTTCATCCAAATTCTCCTTCAATGTAAAATTTGATCTCCCGTTTTAAGCCAGACAAATATAATCAGCAGTTGATTTTATATCAAGAAAATAAACAATCCGCTTGCTGCTTTTATTATTAACAGCGTGCAGGGGGTTTTAGTAACCACCTTAATCTTTTGCCTGATATCGCGTACCAGCCACGGGGCTTCCGTAGCAATGGATAATTGACAATAAAAATATTGCACTAAAAAAATTCAGACTAAACTGCTGACTCACTTCATATTAAGAAAATTATAAAATATCTTTATGCCATTCTCTGTTCTGTAGTTTGAAGGATCAAAACCTGTGCCGTAAATTTTTCTGCCGCAAATACTTATTCCCTGCACAGCACCTGTGCTTGAGTATGCGTCAGCCTCAAATTCACGCGGCAGGGCAGATCGGTCTATTTCATGGCCGTGCCTGAGCACTACCCTGAACCTCTGTGATATGCCTGCAAACAGTCCCTCACCCGTATGGCTCAGCGTATCCTCGCACATAAGCGCGGATTTAACCACTGCTGCACCATGAATCCGCGCAATCAGATGCATCCCCTGGCATATACCCAGCAATGGTGTGCCCGGATTTTTTTTAACAAGTATGGACCCCAGTGAATTACCGGCAAGGCTGCCCGGACCCGCAGTGAGAATAACAGCACTGTAATCCCCGACATTCACAACCCCCTCCTCAGTTTTAAATGGGAGAACTACCGCTGAAAATCCCAGGGACCTTACCATCGCCGCAGTAATATTTGCAGTAAAACCGTAATTATCGACTATAAGTACCATAAATCACCCCGGTAACGCGAATCCAAGACATATTGCTGCCGTTGAGGCTGATGTTGTCACAGCGGCAAGCACGTCTTCCGAAATGGATTCAGCATGAACATGCGCGTGGCCCTGTATAACAGCACCTGACTGATTAAAAACAGCGCAGCCCGTCATAACGCACAGGTCGCAGCATCTGTTGAATCCGAAATAACCCGCAACCGATACGCCGGATGCGCATGTTGTAGTTCGAGCATCTTCTGATCCGGTAAAACCTGATGCCCGGTTAACCGGATTAACCGTGCCACCAAGAGCTGCTGCCATTCCCATTCCAGGCCTTAGTATTGCATTGATTTTTGTGACCATGCGAAGCCTGTTCTGGTATTCCACGGTATCCATAAAATTTTTTACAGTTACAGTCCCCTCCACTGCTGATGCCGCGAGAGAGTCGCGCGCGTAATCCACAAGTACACTATGCACACCCCTGTCCTGTACTGACCGGAGCAGTTCCCTGCGCACTGCGGCCCGTCCATGTCTTGATTGTGGAACAGCGGTATAACCCGATGCAGGCTTCATGGTCATTGTCCCGCTTCTTATTTTTAGATGTGTCTCAGGTGAACTCCCTGCTATTCTTGAATGCGGCAGATGCATGTAATACATGTACGGTGACGGAGAAACACCCCGCAGCTTCATGTAAAAGCTGAAGGCCGAGAACTCTCCGCGCGCCCTGAAGTCAAGCGAGACAGAAGCGAGAGGCATACCTGAATCAGAAAGATTTTCCCGTAACCGTTCAGTAGAATCCAGAAAACTCTCCATGCTCACAGCCGGATCAACCGCCACTTGTTCAGATTTTGATGGCAGAAAGTGTATGCGTTCCTCTGCGATCAGTTCCATTATTTCATGTTCAAGGGAGTCAAGCCTTGCTTCGGACACGGCAGCAACGACACGGGCATCACCTGCATCGGGATAAACAACTGTGCAGAGATGATACCTGCCCGTATGGTTGTCAAAAACAACAAACTCATCAACGAGCATAAATTCCGCTGTAACATCATCCTCCATGTTACAGCCAGAAGAGATTGATCCGGCGTAACCCGCATAACCGCCGTTAAAATCACCAAATTCGCCCGTAACAGGAGATGTAAACCCGGATATTTTTTTGTCGATATAATCAAAAAGAGTACCTTCATAAAGCACTGATTCTCCGTTTTCAGTAATCACGACCCTACCGTTTTTTTCTGCAATAGTCTCAGCAGGATTAAAGCAGAGAAAAGAAAACCGGCCCTTCTCTTTTGTTTTGCCCGCGCTTTCAAGAAAAATACAGTAGCCCCTGCGGTCCATTGCCTTGACAAGGGACATGAAATCGAAAGAATTTATGCGCAGTTCCCTGTAAACCGGAACCCTTGTATATTTACCGCTCAGAGTGTCGTTGTATTTCACATAATCCTCCGTGTTAAAAAAAAGGCCGCGGATATCCGCGGCCTTCTGGACAGTATAATTATTACATTTAATCAATACAGAACAGGCCGCATGTAATATGAACGCGGCCGCCATTCTCCGTTAAACTTTCTATAAAAGCCTGGTTTATCAATTAGTATGACCATGTTTCTATATATAGAAACATGGTCATACTTGTCAATTATTTTTTTAAAAAATCCGGCGGTTTATTGAAAAACAAAAAACAGCTAATGCGATACCGGGTGTATCTACATTTACGGACATGGCATTTGCTGAAGACCTTGTAAACCCGGGTTTCGTGAAACCTGCGCTGAAAAGTCCAGGGCTGGACTTTTCAGCAGACTGTAATATGCAGGAATACGCTATTTGACAGACATTATAACAATACCGAGAATAGCGAACAATCCGGAAAGAACAAGTGAAATCCTCAGCCTGTCGGTCTTGCGCTTAAGCCGTGTAAAATTGAACACAAGGCCTGATACACTCATTATCAGCTGTATAACAAGCAGCAAAAAAATTGCACTGTTTACCGCTTTTGAAGAGGTAGTCTGCAGTGCCGGCCTGCTCATCTGCATCCCGGCTGACGTGGGATTGGAGACCATAAGAAGTATTACAACAATAGCGATGATTATCCATATTACGATAGATATCCACTTAATCATGTTGATTATGAAATCTGGGCCTTTTCTGCGATTTTTCATTTATCTCTCCTTATCCGGCGAAATGATATCATAAATTAAACATATAATATCAGTTTGCAATATAAAAAAAATATATGCTCATTTTTTTATAATACAAATCATGAAAAAATCGATAATCTGCATGCAATATATATAATTATATGCAAGTAATCCTTAATTTTAACCAAAAATCAAAGTTAATTCCTTAACTATTATACATAATCAAACTCAATAGCCCCCTGCCGAAGGCGCCAGGGGGACTAAAACAACTGATTGTACCAATAAGTACCGTATAAAGCAGAGTTAATTACTTCAAAATTTCGCAGAATAAAATGCCATCTTCTCACCAACGCCAAAGGCGGGGGGAATAGTACATTTTATACTACAAAACAGTTAATGACTTAAATCTGAAAATAATTACTGTTTAAAATAAAAAAATCATTGATAAACGGACATGCGATAAAAAAATAAAAGCCTAAATGTTAATTCATTAAATAGTTTATAAAGTATAAGTCTTTGTTCCTCCACCGCCGTAAGCGGCGCAGGAACAAAGTTATAACATTATACAAAAAGTATTTTTAGAAATAATTACTGAAAATGTTTTGTAATATCCCGTGCTTTGTATAATAAAAATTCAGTTATGAAATATTTTACCGGATAATAGAATGAATACGGCAGATAAAAAACCTATTGAATTTATTAACATCACCGATAACCGCGAGCTTCATGACCTTGAGAGCAATATTCCGGAAGTTGTTGATCATATAAACCAAAAAATAGCCTCTTTTGAAACATTATCCGGGATTATTGACTTCCTCTTCGAAAACATACGGGGCATTATACCCTGCGACAGACTGGCAATATGATTCTTCGAGGAGAACGGGGCCAGACTGCGGATTCACCATGTTGCCGCTTCGTACAAAAAGATATACCTTAAGGACGGCTACAGCGCTGACCTTGGAGGCAGTTCGCTCACTACTGTATTCACCTCAGGAGACCCGAGGGTTATCAACAACCTGGGCGAATACCTGGCAACGCACCCCGCAAGCGAATCGACAAAATTACTTATTCGCGAAGGGATTAATTCGAGCATTACATGCCCTGTATCTGTTGAAGGACGACCGGTGGGCCTCCTCTTTTTCAGTTCTGCCGGAACTGATATCTACACAAAGGAACACCTTGCAAGGATACTGCTTATCATTGAAAGGATCAGCCAGGCTGTGGAAAAAACATGGCGTATTGAACAGCTTTCTGATGCCATCAACTCTTACATGGAAATGCTGAGTTTTGTAAGCCATGAACTTAAAAGTCCACTTGACTCAATTATTTCCCTGGGTAACACCCTTGCCGGCGGGTACTTCGGGACAATCGATGAAAAGCACAAAGGATACGTTGAACGCATGGTAAGTAAGGCAAAATACCTGCGCGATATGACATCGGAATACCTGACACTTTCACAATTTGAAACCGGGAACATTAGTCTTAACATGCAGCATGTCTTTATTCTTAAAGATATTCTAACCGAAGCTGTTGATATTGTGATGCCGCAGGCTGCCGAAAAAAAAATAAAAATAACATTGCCCGGAACTGAATCGGATGTTCAAATATACTGCGATCCTCTACTCATAAAAATAGTTGTGAACAACCTTATGAGCAATGCCGTCAAGTACGGCAACACCGGTGGAGAGGTTACCGTAAGACTTGATTTATCGGCAGACCGCGTTACAGTTGCAGTAAAAAACACAGGCCCGGGTTTTCCCGAAGAGGCCAAACAGAGGCTTTTCAGAAAATTTTCCCGTATCGAAAAAAAGGAACTCATGGAAAGGAAAGGTACGGGCGTAGGGCTTTACAGCAGCTGGAAAATTATTCAGATGCATGGCGGATCAATGAAGGCCGATTCTGTCGAAAACCAGTGGGCCGAGTTTTCTTTTACACTCCCCGCAGGTGCTGCATAGCGAATACTGAAAAAAACAGCCTTAGTATTAAATTAAAATTTATGGCCTGACCAGGGTCAATTCCGGAATAATGATGCAGAAAACCGAAATGCATATCTTTACAGACAGAACCGGCAAGTCCTCAATAAGCACATTCTCGAACACATACGCTTTCGATCTTGGCGGCAGATGGTATATTATTGACACATCCTGCGGTAAAAAAAGATACAATGAACTGCGTGCATTTACCACTGAACATCCCTGCAGCATGGTACTGTGTACCCACTATCATAATGATCACATAGCAAATAACGGCCGTGTCGGCAGAAGAAAATCGCCGGTTATATACCACTACAAAGCGCAACGCAAGGTACGCTGGTTGCGAACAAACAGTACAGGCCAGATAGTGATGATGTACAAAGAGCTGGACAGGTACGGATTTCTGCGCAGGCTCGGTTTTTTCAGCAACGGAGCAATACGTGTTATAAAAAAATTCACGGTTCTGTCGGATTACATCATGCCGTGGCTTCTTTTTTTCGTGGCATGGGTACTGTCTATCAGAATGACCGGAAGAATCTATACCGGAAGAAAACGCATTGCATACCTTGAACCGTGTGAATTAAAAAATAATGACCTTGGCGGGTTCAAGATCCCATCCTGGAAAATAACAGAGGGGCTCTTTGCCATAGAGACTCCCGGGCATTCAGACTGTCACGTCGCATACTACACGCCGGGCAACAGCACCCTGTTTTGCGGTGATGCGCTAAATTTTCTCAGCCCCAATGACATCCAGTTCGGAAGTATAGATGATGTATTAAATTCCCAGAAACTGATACTTGAAATGGTAAAAAAACTTCATATTGAGCGTATCTGCATGGGACATTACGATCCGGTTACTGGCAATTCTGAAATTATTGATTATATTCAAGATATAATACGTAGACATGAATACATGTACAGGCTTGTTTCAGAATTCCTGGCTAAATGCGGACCAGGCAAGACTTTCAGCGAGATGTATACCGCATTGCAGCAGATCGATGACGAAATGATAAAAAAACTTATAAAAATTACATTCCCCAGGTCAACTCTTGTCTTTCTGGATGTTTACCTGCTTAAAATGATCAGGGAGCGGGGCATGGAGCTTCGTGAAGATTAAAAGATTCAGCGACAATCTGCGCAATAAATCCGACAAGGCAGAACTGTACTCGGTTACTACCGATCTGCTCTACCAGAATTACTTATTGAGTTTTGCGGGGATTCTTATTACGGCAGCAGTCACCACTTATCTGGTTTACAGAAACTACGGCTACAGCTTCTTCGAATCCCCCATGATAAGATTCTGGTTCCCGGTTACATTCATTCTGCTGCTGCTTAAACTGGTAATTTCCCTGATTTACAGACACGCTTCTTCTTTATATTCTATCGATGAAAGAACATGGAGACATTTTTATTATATACTGGTTTCAATATCAGGATCGGCAATCGGTTCATCGGCATATTTTACGCGAGTAATTGTAAATCCGGAACACTTTCTGATACTCGTGATGGTTGTCGGCACACTCTCATCAGCGTCAACAGCGGTTCTGTCACCGAACTTAAAGGCTCTCACATTGTTCAACTTTTTCATGCTGGCCCCTTACCTGGTCCAGTTCCTTCATGGAGGCAAGTGGTCAGGTGTGCTTATAATTATTGTCTGGTCGTATGTCATATACACAACATCAAAAATTATTAACCGCACACTTATACAATCCCTTATGCTGAAAATCGAGAATGACAGGATCATAAGCCGTCTTAAACAGTCAGAGGAAAAATTCTCAAAATCCTTTCATTCAGGTGCAGCGCCAATGGCACTCCTCAGATTCAGGGATGCCATGTTCCTGGATGCAAATGACG
>JAAYBQ010000322.1 GCA_012730035.1 Spirochaetota bacterium | reverse complement strand
AGTCGGCTTCAGTTCCAGAATAGGGACTCAGAATGAATTAAGCGCTACAATACGCGGCACACAAAATAATATCGCTATAATATTTGTATACTTAAGCTCATTTACCAACAGAAGCAGGACTGCCGATGAAATTATGGCTTCATTAAAAAAAGAAATAGATAAAACATTAGCAGCAGAAAAATTAACAGTTACCATGAATCTCAATCGTCTGGGCCCTCCTATGGGAAAACCGTTTGAAATCAGACTGATATCTAATGATAACAAATTAAGAAAAGAGAAAGAACATGATGTAATCAAATACCTTGCTTCGCTTAAAGGCGTCTCGGATATTGAAACTGATGAGGTTGAGGGGAAAAATGAATTAAACCTGAGCATAAACCATGATATTCTTTCAAGGACCGGACTTACCGTTGAAGATGTTATTATGACTCTTCGAATTGCTTTTGACGGGATGGTTGTAACAGAACTTACTACAGTCGATAAAACCCTGGAATTCCGGCTTCGTCTTAATGAACGGGCCAGGGCTGAAAAAACATTTATAGATACGCTACCGGTTGCAAACAGGCGGGGTAATCTGATAAACCTGGCAATGTTCACCTCACTTAAAGAACAGCCGTCAAAGGCCGGGATACGTCATATTAACGGTTCAAGGGCAACAACCATCTTTGGAAATACAGACCTTGGCCTGATGTCGCCTGTTGAGGTTATGGAAAAAGTCAGGACGGCCTTTCCTTCTGATGATAAAGTTACCGTTGAATTTTCGGGACAGCCTGTAGAATCAAAGATGATTTTTTCAGGCCTGTCATCTGCAGCGCTTGCCGCTCTTATCGGGATTTATCTTCTTATAGCATTGATGTTAAACTCTTTCAGCAAACCATTTATTATAATGTCATCAATCCCGTTTTTAATTATTGGTTTTGCTTTTGTTCTTATGACTCACGGGATACCGACTTCAATGATGACCGGCATTGCGATGGTGGGTCTTATGGGAGTTATTGTAAATAATTCAATAATTCTGATTCATTCAATCCAGGAACTTTCAGGTAATTCTCATGCGTCTAAAGAAGATATAGTATCGGGGTCAGTTTCACGGCTCCGTCCTGTATTGCTTACAACAATTACAACGGTTCTCGGCGTCCTGCCCACCGGTTACGGCATAGGCGGGTCTGATCCTTTCCTTTCGCATATGTCGCTGGTTCTTGCTTATGGACTTATCTTCGGAACTACAATCACCCTTGTAATGGTTCCGGTATTGCTTACAATAGGAATTGATATGAACAGTCTTTTTCGAAGGTCTGAATAAATAAATACCGGAGGACTTTATGATACTATCTGGAAAAGAAATTTTAAAGCAGATGGGCAGGTCCATCAAAATCACCCCGTTTGACGAGGGGCTGATCAACCCCAACAGCTACAACCTGCGGCTGCACAATGAACTCCTTGCATACGAAGAGCGTTTGCTTGACATGAAAAAACCGAATGCCGTTACAAAAATCACCATACCTGAAAGCGGTTTCATGCTTGAACCCGGAAAGCTGTACCTTGGCCGCACGCTTGAATACACTGAAACAGATTCTTATGTGCCCATGCTTGAAGGCCGCTCATCCATTGGCCGCCTGGGCATGTTTATCCATGTAACTGCGGGTTTCGGCGACGTGGGATTTTCGGGCTACTGGACACTGGAGATATTCTGTGTTCAGCCCATTATCATTTACCCCGGAGTTGAAATCTGCCAGATATACTATCACACGATACAGGGAGATTACGAAAAATATTCCAGCGGCAAGTACCAGAATAACAGCGGCATACAACCGAGCATGCTCTATAAGGATTTTGAGAAGTAGAAATGGGGCTGTCTCAAAAGAAAGCATTTGAGTTAAATTAATGTCATTCCGGCCGTTAGAGCCGGAATCCATTGGCTTATACCGTACGTATAGCGCCTGTATGGATTAGCCAGGGCTCTTCCGAAGGTCGCCCGCCGGAGTTTATCCCCGCGCAGGCGGGGACGGGAATGTCATTCAGGTCAGCCCCGGTTTTTACCGCATCAGTTAACCGGTATAAATCCCGCTTCTTTAACAAGCCTTTGTCCCTCGGCTCCAAGGACGTAATCAATATACTTCTGAGTATCCGCTGAAACCCTGTTTTCATCCACATACATATAGAGCTTCCTTGAGATGGGATATTTCCCTGACTTTCCGTTCTCAATAGTGCCCTCAACTTTATCTACATTCAACGGCTTAACCGATGAATCTATGTAGCCGTATCCCACGTAACCGATGGCCCTGGGATTACCTGCCACTGCAGATATAATTGCCCCGTTTGATGCCTGCAGCAGAGCGTCTTTCTTTACATCGGTCTTCTTCATGACCTTTTCATTCCATATTTCATAAGTTCCTGAACTTGTATCCCTGGAGATTACCACGATGTTTTCATCTTTCCCCCCAAGCTGTTTCCAGTTGGTAATTGAGCCGTCATAAATGGCCTTCAGCTGTGCCATAGTTATCTCTTTAACGCCGTTTGCAGGATTTACTACAGGTACAATCAGGTCAATCGCAACTGCTATCTCCTTAACCCTTCTGCCCTTATCCGCAGCGCTCTTAATCTCTTCGGGCTTCATCTCCCTTGATGAGTTCGCAATGTCGCAGGTCCCTTCAATCAGAGCCTTTATGCCGTTACCTGAACCGCTTCCTTCAATTGTTATTGAAACCTTGTTGTTTTTCCTGAATGCTTCAGATGTCTTTTGTGTTATGGGTAATACAGTTGTTGATCCCTTAATAACAACCTTGTTCCCGCTCTCCCTGGAGCAGCCTGAAAGTGATATTGCTGCAATCGCCAGAACAGATACAGCCGCTAAAAGATTTTTAATAAATGTTTTCATGTTATTTGTGCCCCTTAATAGTTTTATTATGCAGAACATAAAGAACCGATGTTAAATTATTATAAAGATTTGTTAAAATTATAATGAAGTTTCCGGGCGTTTTCCCGGAAAAATTGGAATTAAACGATGATGTTATTATCCTGATCCCGGAGCGAATTATTTATAGCGCTTATGGAGTAGAGTAAAACTGAATGTCATCCCCGCGCAGGCGGGGATCCACTTATTGTATAAAGTCTTAGATTCCCGCCTTCGCGGGAATGACATTTTGGTCAACCCCGACACAGAGTGTACTAAATCAATCATCAACTTTATTGTGTAATAACTCCCATAATATTTGCATTCTTAACAAAAACTTTATATTTTATTTATCAATTATTAACGTTAACTATGCATTTTATCCGCAATATTTGATTTATGCCTTACATGGCAGTTTTTTAAAGATATGTTAAGGATTTACTGAATGAATGATAAAATAAATGCGGCAGATGTCTCTTTTTACTACGGAACAAACCAGGCTATCCGTAATATCAATCTGTCGGTCAAAGAGAATTCTGTACTGGCATTAATAGGGCCTTCGGGTTGCGGTAAGTCAACATTCCTCAGGTGCATAAACCGCATGAACGATATTATACCCGGCACTAAAATGACCGGCGATATACTCATTGACCGGGACTCCATTTACAGCCACAGGT
>JAAYBQ010000321.1 GCA_012730035.1 Spirochaetota bacterium | reverse complement strand
GTACAGGATGGGTTTTGCTTCATCCAGGATGCAGGCAAGACAGCTTATACAGCATAAGCATATAATGGTTAATGGTCATGTTGTTGATATCGCTTCATTTATAGTAAAAGAGGGTAACCAGGTTGAGCTCAGGGAGTACTTCAAAACGAATGTGATTCTTGAAGATTCAATAAAGTTATCAAAAGCAATAGATTCAAAGCCTGAATGGGTAGATGTTGATTATGATGCAAAAACAGGAAAGATCATAAGAATTCCTGCAAGAGCTGACATTAAAGAAGGCTTCAATGAACAGCTTGTAGTTGAATTATACTCAAAATAACGTCTGTTTTTTGAACATCGAGCTGTTTATTTATTATTCTGTTGGAGGTAACAATGGCCCCTAAAAATCTCCTGAAGGGCTTTAAGCGACCGAGTAAAATATCTTTTGAACATGATGAGTTACAGCCTAATTACGGCAGGTTTGTAGCAGAACCCTTTGAAAGGGGATACGGACTTACCGTTGGTAATTCATTAAGAAGGGTTTTGCTTTCATCTATCGAAGGAGCAGCAATTACTGCTATTAAAATAGAGGGGGTTCCTCACGAGTTTTCAGTAATTCCCGGTGTCTTTGAAGATGTAACCAGGATTATACTGAACTTAAAAAAGATGAGATTTAAATATGAAGGGGAAATTCCCAAGGTTTTACATATAGTAAAGCAGGGCGCAGGAATATTAACCGGTGCTGATTTTGATCTCGATCCCGATATTCAGGTAATGATCAAAGATCAGAAAATAGCGACCTTGAATGACACTGCAAAAATTGATATGGAAGTTCAGATTGAAAGAGGACGTGGTTATATACCGGCAGAGATGAATAAGCTCAATACCGAAACGGTTGGAGTTATTCCGATAGATTCAATTTTTTCACCCGTTCAGAAGGTGAATGTTAAAGTTGAAGATACACGGGTTTCTCAGAGAACAGACTACGACAAACTGATACTTGAAATATGGACTGATGGATCAATTTCGCCGGATGATGCTCTTGCTCAGGCCGCTAAAATTGTAAAAGATCACATGTCCATTTTTATCAACTTTGAAGAAGAACACGAAGAAGAAGTTGAAGTTGTTGACGAAGGTATCGAAAAAATGAAAGTTCTATTGTCCAAGTCTATCGATGACATAGAATTTTCTGTACGGGCATACAATACTCTTAAAAGCCTGGATATCTCTCTGCTTGAGGATCTTGTCAAGAGAACTGAGGATGAAGTACGTAAATCAAAACATTCAAGCGATGTTGTATTGAAAGAGATTAAAACAAAACTTGAGGCTTACCATTTAAGTCTTGGACTAAAGGATTAAATGAGGTTTATAAATGAGACACAAAAATAAAGTCAGACAGCTTGGAAGAACCCATTCTCACAGAAAAGCAATGTTTAATAACATGGTAACCTCCCTGTTTGAACATGAAAGAATAGTAACAACAAAAGAAAAAGGCAAAGAGCTTAAAATAATTTCTGATAAGCTCATTACTCGCGCTAAAAATAACATTGATATTCCCGAAACAGAAACCGGCAAAAAGCTTCATAATAAACGTGAAGTTCTTAAAGTGGTTAAAGACAGGGATGTGCTGAAGAAACTTTTTGAAGATATCGCGCAAAGATATATAAGCAGAAAGGGCGGGTACACCAGAATGTATCTTCTTGGTACAAGGGCTGGTGATGCTGCAGAAATGGCAATAGTAGAACTTGTTGAAAGAAGAAAACCCGAAGCTTCCGTTAAATCGGCTGAAACAAAAAAAGATGGGAAAAAAGAGAAGAAAGAAAAGAAAGATAAAAAAGAAAAATAAAAGAAATGAATTTATTAAATAAAAAAACTTCAGCATCTGCTGAAGTTTTTTTATGCCACGTTGTGTGCTATTTATTTTTTTCCAGTGCTTTCTGACGTCGCCCCTGTTCTATTGAATAAAAAAGTTTTATGTTGTCAACTGCGTCCACCTTATAGTCTTCGGGTATCCTGTCGTCAAATATGGGTGTAATCTGACTTTTTCGTATATTGTATTTTTCCAGTATTGCCCCGGTGTTATAGTCATTTTTATTTTTATATATTTCAAGTGCGCATTGCTTAGACTGCCTGCATAGATCAATCACCACAAGATATCGTTCTATCACATAATCGATATTTTCAGTTTTTATCTTTTTTCGTGATCTGATGAATTCAATGTCCCTTCCATTATAGACGAGTTTTGCCTGGCCGTGATAATGGTAGCCGCTGCGGATATAATCTTCTATTTTTGGTGCATCATAAAAAAAATGAAAATCTGATGCCTTAAATTCTTCGTTATAGGGCATTACATCGATAAGAGGATTGAATGGTTTTCTGAAGTAGCGCACAGTAGCGCTGTGTTTGTTATATTCGACAAATATCTTTATGGCATTTGTATCTTTAAGGGCATTATCCAGAAGGAAACGTGTTCTTTCGATGTAGGATTTTGAAAGTCCATCGAGAAATTTCATCATCTGAAGTTTAAGATTATAGAATTTTATATATGATGAATCGTAATCCGTACCGTAATAATCTTTAACTGCGTCTTCAAATCCTGCCTGGATACTCTGATATTCTTTATAGGATTCATCTGTTTTAAAATTTTCTACCATAGGCTTGATTTCTCTTAAAACCTTTGTCGTAAATATATAATCTTTAGATGAGCGAACACCAACTGAAACCGGAAAAGCCGTTTCAGAAACTAAAATCAATATTGCCAGTGGTATCAATACTTTTTTACGTATCATCATCTTAATGCCTCGTTATGAGTATAGCTATACATTATAGATTCGACTGTTTTTAATCATATCTTGAAGAAAAAAAAAGAATGTAAACTGTAGATTCTTTATATGCAAAAACAATATTTAAAGACTTTATTTAAATTATCCCGTAAAATTTGATTGAATAAATTTCCATATAATCATAATTTATAAAAATACTGGCTAATCTGAAAATAAATCTTTCCGGAGCCGCTATTTACATGGAAGAATCAAAAAAAATTACATTCAGGCAGAAGAATGCCACGGTTTGCCCCGCGTGCAGAAATGAATTTCTCAGGGAGGAGATGTTCACAGGAGGTGGCAGACTTATCGCTGATAAACTGACTGATGAACTCAGGATGATTTATAAAGAAAACAAAAAATGGGGCACTATCTATCCTCTGAACTATCTTCTTAGTGTATGTCCTAATTGTCTCTTTACCGCCTATCCAAAAGATTTTAACGATGTTACTGATGATGAGATAATTAAAATACAGGAGATGCGATCGGCCCGTAAAAATGCAGTTATAAAATTTTTCGGCGAACTGGATTTTAACCAGGACAGAAATCTTCTTATGGGTGCCGCATCGTACATGCTGGCTGTTGATTGCTATAATCTGCGCAGAAAAAACGTCGCGCCCACGTTTAAAAAAGCTGTTTCATCAATTCGGGGAGCCTGGCTTTTTTCGGATCTTGGCGATGAGTACCCGGACAGGCCATATAAAAAAATGTCATTCTTTTTTTATAAAAAGGCGTATGATTACTATTTCAAGGTACTTGAACTGTTGCAGAACGGTGCAGAGCCCGCTGACGCGGCGGGGAACATGGGGCCTGATTCTGACAAAAACTGGGGATATGAAGGCATATTGTACCTCAGCGCGATACTAACTGTCAAGTTTGGTTCCAAAGAAAAGGATGTTGCAAAACGGATAGAAAATTTTCAGAGAAGCAAAAAGTATCTGAGCAGGCTGTTCGGTATGGGTAAATCATCAAAATCCACTCCAAGTGACCTTATTGAAAAGACCCGTATTCTTTACGATAAAATCAACGAAGCCATGGATAATCTTGAAGCGGAGTCAGGTGAGTGACCCGGTACGCGCTGCTGGTCCAGTATGACGGCACTGATTTTAACGGCTTGCAGATACAGGATGGCGGAAGAACAATCCAGCATGAACTTGAAAGGGCTGTAAAAATTCTTCTTAAAGAGGATGCGCGCATTACAGCTTCGGGACGGACCGATTCAGGCGTGCATGCTCTTGGCCAGGTTGTGCACTTTGATTCAAGTACAGGAATGGACCTTCGTAAAATATGTATAAGTCTTAATGGTATACTACACGGCGACGTATCGGTCAAAAACTGTTACAGGGTGCCGGGTGATTTCCACGCCAGGTTTTCAGCAGTCTCCCGCGAATATATTTACCTTATTTATAACTACCCACTGCGTACTCCATTTATGAAATACAGGGCAATGTGGATAAACAATGGTTTAGATGTTGAATATTTCCGTAAGGCAGCTTCATACCTTGAAGGCGAGCATGATTTTGCTTCATTCTGTAAAAAAATTTCAGCGGGCGCGGGAACAGTGCGTAAAATAGAGACTATCAGTGTATCCAGTGAAAATGATATAATCACTATTACCTTCAGGGCCAAGGCGTTTCTTCATAACATGATAAGGATAATAGTGGGAACGATCGTCCAGATGTACAGGGAGAAGAGGGACCCGCAGTATATTAAGGAGATACTCGAGGGTAAAGGGCGGGAGCATGGCGGATTTACTGCGCCTCCATACGGGCTTTATCTTAACCGGGTCAACTATGATCCGCAATTGAACTTTTATGAATCTGCATTTTAATTATTGACATATAATTACGTGGAAAACAGATATAAGTTTGCAGTAATAATTTAATGGCAGCTTAGAGTTTAAGTAGTTCACAGGCGTGGCATTTTAAATGAGCTACATTAAGAAAGACCGGCCAGGTTTAAGCGACCTGTTTGCAAAATTTTTTATGCGGGTAAGATTGGCCGTGCCTTTAACTTCGGCCGTTGCAAAGGGGTTAACCTTGGCTCAGTCGATGTATTCGAAATGACCGGTTAAAATCATTTTGTGAAATGGTGTGGTTTATATTAATATTTTTTATAACAAATAGTGCAGAGTTTTGTCTTGTATAATATAACAATTCAGGGCTCTCAATTAAAGGTTCCGGATAATAATAATGAGAAACAGGCTTTTGCTGTCAGTGCTTTCAATGGTGATGATTCTTGCCGCAATGGATCTTTCTGCAGCAGTTTCACGAAAAAAATATTTTAACAAGCCGCAGCTGGGTATCTGGTATGGACCGGTTACCCCGATTTTTGGAACCGGTGAACTTCTTGAACCAGACATGGGGCTTGGTGTTTTTTTCAGGTACAATCTGCCTTTCGATTCTGTAAAGCTTGGCCTTGACGCTTCTTACCAGGAATATAAATCGTCGGGAGTAAATGAACTTACCATGTTCCCTGTTTACCTGAATGCCCTTTACCTGCTGCCGTTTGATCTGCCTGTACGTCTGCAGGGAAAGGCCGGTGCCGGCATGTGCCACCTTCACATGGAGCCTGATGGTGTGAACCAGTGGGAACCGATGTTCATGATGGGGGCGGAGGTCTCGTTCCCGGCTGGTAAGCTTGCAAATATCGCGCTGCGTGTTGATTATATCTTTGTTTATGAGGAGTATATGAAAGACGCGACCGAGAACGGCCATTTTATAAATGCCGCAATTTCGTTATACTTTAACTTTAATCTGTAATGGTGCGTTTAATGAATATATACAGTTACATGTTTTCTCTGTTGTTGGCAGTTCCGGTTTTAATGTTTAGTGGATGCGACGGTGAGCCGGTCTTCACAGAGATGTCAACAAACAGGCTTAAGATTGTTCTCAAGGGGACGCTTGAGAGTGACGCAACAACAGCGTTGGTTCCATTTAACAAAATAGTTGTTGTTGATGATTCAGTGGTTGATCAGACTGTAACGACAAGTGATTTATTTCCTGAAAATTTTATGTTTGATATCGCAGAGATAAAGCTGAACGGTAAAGCAATCAGTAATTACAGGCAGGTCTTTTCCATCCCCCTTGAAGATGATGAACCCTTTTTTAGGG
>JAAYBQ010000320.1 GCA_012730035.1 Spirochaetota bacterium | reverse complement strand
CCATGTTATTACGGAATAGATATACCCACACACAGCGAACTTATTGCATCCACACATACCATAGAAGAGATAAGAAAATATCTGCGGGTGGATTCGATTGCATACATGACTGTCGAAACCCTTCTTGAGGCTATAGACCGGCCTGAAAAAAAATTCTGTACTGCATGTTTTGACGGGAACTATCCCTGCAGTTTCGAATCACCAGCAGACAATGATGAAAACCTAAAATTCAGGTTTGATGAAGGCAACGGCAAGTACTACTGATAAAAATACTTGACGTTTTTTAATCAGCGATGTTCCTTGTCAAAAGCACAGGCCACTAGCTCAATGGTAGAGCATCGGTCTCCAAAACCGAGGGTTGGGGGTTCGAGTCCCTCGTGACCTGCATAAAATACCCGCTGAATCCACAGCGGGTATTTTTTTATGTTTCAGTTATTTCATTGTTTCAAGCGCGGTGAACACCGAAGAATAATCACCGTTGGGATTCCAGGCAACCCATCCCCGTGCAGAGGTCCCTTCAACAGCCTTTATCTGCAAAGCTACATACTCTTCAAGTTTAATCTTTGCATACTTGATGTTATAGGGAAAGGCCTGTATATATGGCTGAATAGCCACATTGCTTCCTTCAACACGGTTCAATCCCTTAAGCGTTCCCTCCCGGACTGTTTCACCAGGCATGGACATTCTCTGCCGGTCACCGGTATAATGACTGGGATAGAGCATTGGATACAGGATGTGAGTGTACTTCGCAAAAATCTCAACCTTCTGGCCAATAAAATCATTTCTGTTATAGACAATTCTTCCGAAAAGATCTGCGGAAAGTTTTACATTTTTTTCATCAGTTATTTTTCTGAAGTTCCTGAGCAGGGATTCAAGAAAGGCATATTTTTTAAAAAGAGGGTACGGAATTCCGTCATCCGCGAACCTGATGTAATCAAGCTGTATTTCGTCAAAACCTGAATCTGCCGCAGCAGCAGTGAGTGAATAGAGCTGCTCAAGCCTGGATTCAGCAATTGGCATTTTATTTATTCCATCCTGAAAACAGACTATCCTTGCAGTAATGTAAAAATTTTCTTTTTTTAGATACGAAATTACATCGGGATTAACCCGGTAAACAGTGCTTCCCGATGTGTGAACATCCATTACAAGCATATTTATGCCGAGCGGTTTGCCCTTTTCAATGAGAGATTTGATATAATCCATGCTCCGGCTTTTGCCGTTGGGTATGTAGAGGGCCCGCATCAGAACCTGTGAAGTTCTAATCTCTGCGGGTACCCCGTGCCTGATTGCGCTTAAAACGGCTGCAAGTATCAGTGAAAGAATTATGGCTGCTGTTTTTGTATGTAACAGGGATTTCCTGCCGGTAAGTATCATTTTTCACGACTCCGAAAGTTTTTTATTTTTCCGGTCAGGTTGTAAATGCGGGTATTCTGTTGTCAGCAAAAAAATCTGTTAATATTTTAAAATATAGAGTTTATTACTTAATCATTTTGCAGAAAAAAATGCTCTATTCTCTCCGTCGCATAAGGCGTCGACAAAGTTATTGCACTAATAATTTTTATTTAAAATGTAAAATTCCATGAAGTCTTATTAACACAGACCTGAGTTATTTATGAGAGTCACATGCTTGATGATTTGTTTCTGCTAACTTATAATTTCCATCCGGTTTTTAAGTATTTCGATTTCATTGTCTATATAACTCCTGATTACACTCTCTGTGTTATTAAGCATCATTTTAACCATCGATGTAATATTTTTTGCAGCCAGAACCCTGGGGACAATTACATAATCAGCACCTTGATTGTACATCTTTAAAGCCCTGTCTGTACTTTCAGCAGTAACAATTATTTTAGCATGCGGACATATTTCTTTCATGTGCCTGATTATTTTCAGATTGTCCGTACCTACAAGAATGGTATCGGGGATTGTTGATATGACTATTTTAACATCATGCAAACCCGCATGATGAAGTGTATCCATGTGGCTTATATCGCCATAGACCACTTTAACTCCCATAGTCTGCAGGGACTCATGTATTTCAGGATTAAAGTCAACTACAACAAGCTTGTCCTTAATTGTCGCTTCCTCACCTTCTTCAAAAGAGAGAATTTCGTGAAGAAACGAACTGGCAGTCCTGTGAAAACCGAGTACTGCAATCTCTCTGTTCTGACTTAATTCTTCGTTCTGAACAACGCTTCGTAAATCT
>JAAYBQ010000319.1 GCA_012730035.1 Spirochaetota bacterium | reverse complement strand
CCCTGGGAAAAGACCGACAAGGTGGATGATCTGAAGAGGATTTTTAAGATATAATCGTGTTATATATCAGATCAAAGTAAATCTACCATGCTGCATATTAAAAATATATGCGGACTGCCGCGGGAGCTATCCACGTTGTAGTCTGCACTATATTCATGGTTAGATAATAGTTGTTTTGTCAGACTGGAATGGATAGCAGGATAACCAATAAACAGCTTGACATGGATTAAATCCCCCTGAAACCGTTAGTATCCGCATAAATTAGAGCGTTAAGTATAACTTTATTATTATAGAACCCGGAACATTTTAATGGCAAAAAAGGCAATTATTACTGGAATAAGAGGTCAGGACGGAGCGTACCTGGCAAAAAACCTGCTTGAGAAGGGGTATGAAGTTTATGGTGCAGACAGGAGAAGCGGTGATACCACCTTCCGGCGTCTGAATGAATTCGACATTTACAGTGATGTTAAAATACTATACATGGACCTTCTTGAACTGACCAATATACATCGTACGATAGACAGGATTAGACCTGACGAGGTGTACAACCTTGCGGCCCAGAGTTTTGTGGGGACATCGTTTGAACAGCCCATAATAACATCCGATATCAATGCAATGGGTGTGATAAGGCTGCTGGAAGTACTACGCCTTGTCAATCCCTCTATCAGGTTTTACCAGGCCTCGACCAGTGAAATGTTCGGCAAGGTGAAACAGGTCCCCCAGAACGAGGACACACCGTTCCATCCCCGCAGCCCATACGGCGTGGCAAAACTTTACGCACACTGGGCAACTGTGAACTACAGGGAATCGTACAACATGTTCGCGTGCAGCGGCATTTTATTTAACCATGAAAGTCCGTTGCGTGGCCTTGAATTTGTCACGAAAAAAATTACAACCGGAGTTGCTGCTATAAAAAAGGGAAAACAGGAGAAGATAGTTCTGGGTAACCTCGATTCCAAGCGTGACTGGGGATTTGCCGGTGATTATGTTGAGGGGATGAGGCTGATGCTGCAGCAGGATGAAGCTGATGATTATGTTCTTTCAACGGGCGAGACCCATTCAATCCGTGAATTTGTTGTTGAGGCATTCAGGCATATTGATGTAGATATAAAGTGGCAGGGCCAGGGGAGTGCGGAAAAGGGGATTGATGGTAAAACCGGCAGGGTAATGGTCGAGGTTTCGCCTGAATTCTACAGGCCAGCAGAGGTTGACCTTCTGATCGGGGATTCATCAAAGGCAAAGAAACAACTTGGATGGGAGCCGAAGGTCAGGTTCAATGAACTGGTGCAGATGATGGTTGAGTGGGATATTAAACATGCTGACTGATTATAATTCTGATTATTTCATATCTGTGAGGTGAAAATGAAAGGCATAATCCTCGCCGGTGGTACCGGCTCAAGACTTTATCCTGTAACACAGGTAGTATGCAAGCAGCTTCTGCCTGTTTATGACAAGCCGATGATATACTATCCGCTGTCAACACTGATGCTCGCCGGTATTAAGGATATTCTGATTATATCAACACCTGAAGATACCCCTGTATTTAAAAGAGTTCTTGGCGATGGAAGTCAGTT
>JAAYBQ010000318.1 GCA_012730035.1 Spirochaetota bacterium | reverse complement strand
TGATGCGCCGGCCTTAATGGTGCGCACCGCGTACTGATCCTCGGCGTGCATTGAGAGTACTATTACCGGTACCGAGGGTTTTATGGCCTTGATGTGCTTCATTACCTCTATTCCGTTCATCCCGGACATCTTGAGGTCAAGCAGTACCACGTCGTAATCATGCTTTTTTATCAGTTCCAGAAGTTTTTCGCCGCTGTTTGATTCACCGGCCACCTCCATGTCTTCTTCGTCGGCAATAATCTGTTTAAGCCCGGCGCGGACTATGTCATGGTCATCAGCTATTACTATCCTGATCATAGAGCAGTTTTATGCAGGAATCAGAACCGTGATGGTCGTACCCGCTCCCTCCTTTCCCTCAATTGACAACGAACCGTTAAACAGTTTTACTCTTTCGCGCATGCCGATTATTCCATAAGACCCCCTGGTCCTGAGGTCGCCGTTGCGCAGGCCCCTGCCGTTATCACGTATTACCATTTCGATCTGTCCTGTTTTTTTTGCAAGAGATATTGCGACACTGCTTGCCCCGGCATGTTTGATAATGTTGGTCAGGGATTCCTGCAGAATACGGAACAGGGTTACCGACTTGTCCTCGGAGAGGTCACCAATTTCTGAACAGAGTACCTCACATTCGTAGCCGGTGCGTTTGCGGAATTCCTCGGTCTGCCATTCTATTGCAGCAGGCAGGCCAAGGTCGTCAAGTATGCCGGGCCTGAGGCTTGACGAGAGTCTGCGCACGGTCATGATGATCTCGTTTATTATGCCGTCCATGGCAGTAGTTTTGGCGGCAAGTTCGGCTTCGTCGGGCTTAAGTTTTTTTCTTATCCACGAGAGGTCAAGCCGCAGCGCTGTCAGGTGCTGGCCGAGAACATCGTGTATCTCGCGGGCAATGTCGGTACGCTCCTTTTCGCGCAGAGATTCGACGTGAGCCGTAAGGTTGCGCAGCTCCTGTCTTGAGAAGAGCAGTTCCTCGAAGTAGAGCTTGTATTGAGTGATGTCCCTTATTATCCCCTGGTAGCCTCCATGCAGCCTGTCCTGATCCCAGCACTTAAGTGTCATCTGTACATCTATGGCGCGGCGGTTTGCGCAGACCAGCCTGGTCCCGAAATTGTTTACAGAGTTTTTGTCACGCACCTCTTTCATGAAGCTCACATAGTCTTCTCTGTCTTCAAAAAGGAATTCCACCCTGTTCCCGATAAGCGAATCGAGCGGGTACCCGAAGAGGTCTATCATGGCCTGGTTCGCGTCTATGATAATCTCCCTGTCATCGCAGATAAAAATAGGGTCAAGTGACTGTTCAAAGAGTGTCCTGTATTTGATTTCGCTTTTTTTGAGTTCCCGGTCAAGCTTGAATCTGTGGAGCGCGATCTCGATGGCGGAGTAGAGGTATTTTTCGTCGATCGGTTTCACAATGTATCCGTAGGGCTCTGTAAGGTTCGCCCTTACCAGGGAGTTTTCATCGGAATGCGCGGTAAGGTAGATTATGGGCACGTCAAATTCCCGGTTGATCAGCTCGGCAGTAAATATGCCGTCTATTTCTCCTGAAAGCATTATGTCCATAAGAACAAGGTCCGGTTTCTCCCTGCGGACTGCTTCTATACATTCCTCGCCGGATCCGACTATCCCTGTTATCTGGTAGCCCAGGCTTTCCAGCATCAGACGTAAATCGAGTCCGATTATAAGCTGATCCTCGACTATTAGAATTCTTTTGGTCTCTTTTTTCATATAAAGCCGGGCAACATCCCTGTTGATCTGAACATTTAGTCTGCATGGGAGTGGTAAAATGTCAAGGTTAAACTTTGAAAAAAAACCTTCCGGGGCGGATTTTTATTAACAGCTTTTTTTTGAACCGGTCCCGGAGAACATCTCTTTGTAGAGTCTGCCTGTGCCCGAACCGGGTTTTGTTATAAATGCTGCAAGAAGCCTTAAATCCATGTAGATAAGGGCAAAGGGGGCCAGCATGGATTCAAGAAGTACTATCCTGTATAATGTGCTTACCAGTGTCCCGTTCAGTTTGATGACATTGCTCTCTATAAAGCTGTAGTTTCTTGCTGATTCGTAGAATACTGTACCGCAGGTGTTGATACATGTTTTGTCGCCGGCCAGTGACTTGAACAGCACCAGTCCCCCCTTTCCGCCTGCCCGGTTAAGGTCGTCGGCCAGCTGCTTGTTTATTGCCCAGAGCATGGCCTGATACAGGGACCGGCTCTTTTCGTCTGACCCCCTGCCGGCCGCAAGCATGGCCAGGTGGTACCTGTGGTAGTCCAGCGATGCTGACAGAATGCGCTGCCACCTTTTTTTGCGAAGCAGCCTGTATAACAGCAGAAAGAGAATTACACCGCACCAGAATAGCAGGTCCTGCAGCGCCGGTGAAGCGGCATAGTATTCATGTATTGCCCGGAAAATAACCGTCATCTGCCGCTGCTCTTCATTTTTTCCATTACGGCTTCGAGCCGCTTGAGCGCTTCAGCGACAGATTTATCAGCCCGGAGCCTGGAGGCTTTAAGCAATGCATCGCTCATGAGCGGGCCTGTCCTGTTTAAAAGCGACACACCGGGCTTCAGTTCTGCCGGGGGGGAATCCATGAAATTGCCGAGCTCGGGATACTTCGCGTTGAGCCGTTTAATCTCGGGTATAAGTAGCTCCAGCGAGTCCGAAAGCCGGTTCACGGAGTCTGCAATGATCCGGGGATCGTCTGAGGATTCAACGTCGAGTATGAAGTCCCTGTAGATTCCGAGCAGCCGGTTAATAAATATCTTAACATCGGCGTATCCCGATGCGGTGTTGTCCGATTCTGCAAAGAGCACATCTGCGCCTTCGCGGATCAGGGATTTGTCATTTTTACTGCATTTAAAGGTGCACCTTATAAAACGGCCCTCTGTTTGTGCAACCGTGAGCCTGATTCTGTTTTTTTCTGAAAGGGTGTAAAGAACAGAACCGGTTGAGGCTGCGGCGAGTCCGTTATCTGTTGCGGCGTAGACTATGACTTCACAGCGGGCAGCGCTTATGAATTCAATTTTACCTACCGGTATGTCCTCAGTTTTGTCCGCACTATATAGCGGCGAGAAGAGCAGTAGCAGTAGTATTATTGCAGCGGTTCCAGTTTTTTTCATTAGATTCTACCGGGTTATTTCATGTTACGGAATTATGAAGTACCGGTATTAAATGTCAACCATTAAGGAGAGGCATAGGGAAAGCGGTGGATGTGATGCAGGTTAAAACAGATTCCCCGCAGCGGGCAACTGTATGCTGCGGGGAATAACAGCCGGAGTGTTATTCTATACCCCGTCCTGCAGATATGGATTCTGCTTTATACCTGCTTTTTTCATGTAATCGAGTTTATTAAGCGCATCTACAAATGATACTATGCCCGCAACTGAAATATCTATGCTCATTCCGTTTCCGAACACTTTAAGCATTTTGCCCTTATACTCCTCTTCGACAGTAACCGATACCTCGCACAGGGCGTCTGATCCGCCCGTAATAGCCACCAGGTTGAATGCCCTGATATGCGCAGTGGTGCCCGTAATTTTTTTGACCGCCTTGACACCTGCATCTACGCCGCCGTTGCCGTGTGCCACATCGAGTACGGATTCACTGTTGATTTCATTGTCTTTAAGGGTGATCACCGCAACGGGTGTCGAGGACATGCCAGTTGAAATCTGGACATTTTCAACGGCGTATCTCCACTTGTGCTCCCTGCGGTGCAGAACCTCTCCCAGGATCGCGATAAGATCCTCGTCGTAAATCTCCTTCTTGCTGTCTGCGATGCTTTTAAATTTGACAAAAAATGCGTCCAGCTCCTCCTGCTTAAGTTCGTAACCCAGGTCCTTCAGCCTTGTGAGTACGGCATGCCTGCCGGAATGCTTGCCCAGAACAAGTTTAGATTTTGTGATCCCTATATCCTCGGGCCGCATTATTTCGTATGTCATGGCGTGCTTTAAAACGCCATCCTGGTGAATGCCCGATTCGTGGGCAAATGCGTTGTCTCCAACCACGGCCTTGTTCGGCTGTACCGACACACCGGTAATGTTGGTGAGCAGTTTGCTGGTCGGCATAATCTGCTGTGTGTTTATATCGGTATGGACTTTCATCAGGTCGCTTCGTGTTTTAATCGTCATGACGACCTCTTCCATCGCGGTGTTCCCTGCCCGTTCGCCTATGCCGTTTACGGTACATTCAACCTGCCGCGCACCCGCGTGTATCGCAGAAATTGCATTGGCTGTTGCAAGCCCCAGGTCATTGTGGCAGTGAACCGATATGATTGCGTCATTAATGTTTTTCACGTTTTCAAAGAGGTACCTGATAAGGTCGTAGAATTCGTGCGGCACTGTATAACCCACGGTGTCAGGCACGTTGATTGTATTTGCCCCGGCCTCGATTACCGCCTGTATCATTTCGGCAAGGTATTTTCTGTCGCTCCTGGTCGCGTCCATGGGTGAAAATTCCACGTTCTTGGTGAAACTTGTTGCGAACCTGACAGCATCAACAGCCTGGCGCAGCACCTCGTCCCGCGTCTTTTTAAGCTGGTACTCAATATGTATGTCCGAACTGGAAATGAAGGTGTGTATCCTGGGGCTGACCGCTTTTTCAAGCGCGCGCGCGGCAGACTCTATGTCTTTCTGGTTTGCCCTTGCAAGTCCGGCCACCTGTGCGCGCTTTACCTTCTGCGAAATAAGCTGAACAGCCTCGAAGTCTCCATCCGAAATAACAGGGAAACCGGCCTCGATAATGTCCACTCCAAGCCTTTCGAGCTGTTCTGCAAATATCAGTTTTTCCTCCATGTTCATGCTGAAACCCGGTGACTGTTCACCATCCCTGAGTGAGGTGTCGAAAATATAAATTTTATCTGTGCTCATGTTGCTCTCCATTTTGTGTAAGAATTTTAAAAGTCTGATAATGCCGGTCCTGTCATTCCGGTTTTGCATCATCAACGCATGCAAATACCGGAATCTTTGGAATCATAAAGATACCGGCATTACGTTCCACTTCAGCCGGTATGACGAGGCATGATGATATCATGATTACCCCGTCTGATCATTTTAATATTTCAGCTAAGACTGTACGGGAAGATCATTCCCTGCACCTCCGGTTATACCGTAAAATAAAAAGGCCGTCACTTTTGTTTCGTGACGGCCCTTGCATTTGCATGTTTATTCAAGACATCACGAAACCGTGCCAGCTTTAAGCAGGCCGAGTAATAATAGAGCGAGAAGTGATGTCAGTTGTTTGCGTGTCATTTTTTTAGTCTCAATTCAATAAAATCCGCCGCGTAATATTGTCAATAAAAAATTTAATTTAAAACAGGTACAATTAAATCTTTTTCTATTTTGAAAACTTATCCCTTATGCCTATCCATATATCCGGCAGATAGGCGCCGGCAAGGATCAGCAGGAATCCGAAACCGGTCCATTTTGTAAATAAAACATCAGTCTGGAATCTTGTGAGGCCCACATTCAGAAGGCTTATGTACCAGCCGAAAAACATCAGGCCGAAGCCCACAATGTGAGGGATTATTGCGTTTTTGATTCTTTCAAACATTGCTTTTCTCCATCGTATAATGATTTATAAGGCTACAAAGATAATACGCATGCGGCAAGAATTTTTTATTTTTCCCGGGTAATGTTTTTTCCGTTTATGATTCTGCATTCGGGGGATTGTCTATATCGAGGGGGAAACAATTTTTATCTGTTAAATCTGTCTGTTTCTGCAGCCACTCAGGATGCTATAGAATGATTGTTCAGCGGAGTAAAAAAATATTCTGTTCATGTGTATAAAATTTGAGTAATATATAATTATGGTTTAACGAGGTTTATATGGATCATCAGCCGCCACGGTTTAAAGAATTCTTCTACGGGACTCTATTTTACAATTATCTTTTTATAATCTTCCAGCTTGCGTATAATTATATCTTCAGGGACTTTCTGCTCGAAAAGAGCATGGGTACGGTTTACGGCTCAGGGAGATCGGCTGTGCTGGGAACCGTTATTCTTCTGGTCATAGCTGCTGCAACTTATGCTGTCATGATCAGGTTCAGGTTGCTGCGGAAGGGCGGAGCCAGGTCTGCCGGGGCAGCGGCATTTATAGTCTGGGTGCTTAACTGGGTCATAGTTGTCACCATGGTCCTTACTGCGGTCAAGTCCTTCGGAATAGATATTTCAAAGCCCGCTGAGCAGCTTTCAGACAGGGAGAACATTATAATAATCTGTTCGATTATGGGCGCCATGTTCCAGGCCGGGATGGTGATCGCTTTTCTTGCCAGGATGGCCGTGGCGTATGAAAAAACCGTAAGTAACCTCCAAAGAATCATGGCAGATGTTTCGGCGTTTATTTTTCTGTGCGTTTCGTATACGGTGGTGTGGGAGACTATTATCTACAGGACTGTGGCCACGAATGGCGGGTATAGCATCTGTACCGGGCAGGGGATTACCGGATTGACAGGTGCGTTCTTCAGTTTTCTTCTGCTTTATCCGCCTATGCGGTTTTACTTTCTGCTGCAGGATATTCATGATTTCAGGCAGGGCCGGGGCAGATTAAGAATGGCAATAGGTTATGCTGCCGTTATTCTTACCGGAATGATCCCCCTTATTAATACAGTTTAGGACATGAAAGCCTTTAAGAATTGCGGGTGCGGGATGTTCAGAGTTTGTCGAACCTGCCCGAGAAGAATGTCTTGTAGATCTTTAGACCTATTTTGTTCTGCTGTTCTATGATCTCTTTGAGTATCTCGGGGGTGGTCAGGGGATTAATTGTAATTGCCCTGAGTATTACGCAGTTCTGGTAAAAATACTGCGGCATGTCTATCATTGTTCTTGACACAAAACTTTCGTCCTCTTCGCGGATTGCCTTGTGCAGTTCAATATTAAGCTCGTTCAGGAGCGAGTTTATGTTTTCTATCCTTTTAAGGTACTGTATTTTCACCGTGTTGTTTTTTTCGTCGGATGAATCGGCGTCCTGAATTTTCAGCATCAGTTTGCCCAGCTTTTCCTGTATTGCCTTGGGGGCGAACCTGTAGTTGAATATAAACAGCTCCGGCTGGTTCATTGCCTCAAAGTTGCAGTGCATCTCGACAAGTCCGCGCAGTACCGATGTCAGTTCAAAGGCGTGTTCGAATATAAGGGAGAATCCATGCTTCCCGAATATTTTTATTGTGGCCCAGGGCTTTAGTGACGCGAAGGGCCTGGAGCCTTCAAGTGAAAATCGTCCAAGATCGACCGAATCAGGACGTATTATGTAATTGGAATTGTGCATGAGCGCCTTTAACTCGGTTCCGTTGCGGAAAAAGACCATGCCCAGTGAAGGCGGAGCGTACAACAGCTTGTGAGCATCCACGGTAACCGAGTCCGCTTTTTCAATTCCCGAAAAAAGGTAGCGGAAGTCATCAGCAAGCAGTACCGATCCGCCCCATGCCGCATCAACATGGAAGTGTGTTTTATAACGGTCAGCAATTTTGCGCATTTCTTTCAGGTTGTCTATGTTGCCGGTCTCGGTTGTGCCCGCGATACCCACGAGCGCAATAATTTTTGTTCTGGGGCCGCCTCCAAGGTTTGTCTCTTCAATTTCGCGGCAGGTTTTTTCAAGGCGCAGGATATCTATTTTGTTCCGGGAGTCAACAGGCACCTTGATAATGTTTCGGTTGCCGATGCCCATGGTTCTCCCGACTTTTTCGATGGAGTAGTGCCCGCGCCTGGATACAATGATTACAGAACGGTCATAGCCGTAGTATTTGTAGGCTTCGGCAAGGCCGGCCTCCCGTATTCCGGGAAACCGTCCATCGGGGGGGAACGCCCTGTTGCGGGCTGTAAGCAGAGCTGTCATGTTGGCCATTGTGCCGTCAAGTGTCATGTTGCCGAGAACGGTCTCCCTGTTTTGAATGTTGTTTTTGTAGAACTTGGGCGATCTCATGAAAATAATTCTGTGCATCCACGATATGAATTCCTTTTCAAGAAAAGTCGATGCCTTGGCTGATTCTATTTTAACCTGGTTCTGGTTGAGAGCGGCTATGATCATTTCAAGCAGAATTACAAAGTATGGTACAGCGCTTGTCATGTGGCCTATATAGTAGGGGTTACCGACTTTTACTGAATGTGCGATTACCTTTGTTTTTATTTCGTAGAGGATATCTTTAAGCAGGTGCGGTTCTGCAGGAATATTGGTATTCGAGAAAAGCTTTGCAAGGTCGGGCAGCAGTATTGAACTATGGATACCGCCTTTTTCGGTAAAAAAACTGTGTATAAGATCGAGCAGTTCGTTCCCGAATTCGTTAAATTTGTCAGCAGATTCAGGCATAATAAAGAGTTTTTTGATCTGCTCCATGTCTACAGGGATGCCGTCCCTGTACTTCTGATGTTTTTTGCCTGAATACATTTATATAATCTTTTGCCTGCCTGAATTTTCGTCAGTTGATATATTTGATTTCATTTTTTCAAGGTTTTTTCCAAATTTTAATAATATATCAGAGTTAATTATTTAAGTATTTTGCAAAATAAAAAATACTCTATTTTTTTCGACTCCGAAGGCGACAGGAGGTATTAAAACAAACCACTCATTCCGGATTGCCGGGAAACCTCATCTTTTTGCGGAACTTTTTGTGCCGCCTGCAAAAAGCGACCCGCATCTGGTATGGGATACCAGACATACACATGCGGCGTTGCATCGGCGTTGTATCGTAGTGGCAACGGAGTGGCTTCTATTCTGCATCAAATCTCCCGTATTTCAGGGACACCAAAGATCCAAATTCATATCCTTTATATCATTTTTAATGCTTTTATCATGCGGCCCCTGCGGTGAGGTCACCAGTTTATACAGGGCGGGTATGAAGGATATTGTCACGGGCAGACTGCCCGCGTTTCCTTTTTTGGTCGAAGCCATTACGAATTCATTACGAATGTGATCCCTGTCATTTTTATTCATTAATTTTCACTTTTCCCGGATTTCCGGAATGAGCCGAAAAAACTTACTTTTTATTTTTTTATTCCGGGACTCCAAATTTGCTAAACCTTAAAGCAATATTACCGATATATTTGATATAGCGAAAATATACCCAGGGAGGGGGAATATGAATTACATAAGCACGGATGCTGATACAACAATGAGATTCCCGCGGCACATAAGTTTTGACAAAGTACCGGGTTATACCGAATTACTTAAAACAGACACTCTGCCCGGAGAGGTGCATTTTGACCTTTCCATGACTGAACTTATACATTCCTCGTTTATAGGATTTCTTATCGATGCAAAGAATATTGCCGAGAAGAATGACCGAAGGTTTACTCTGAGTGTGTCGGGTTCGCTGGAAAAAACACTTAAAATGCTGGGCATATATAATCATTTTCAGTCTAATATCAAGGGCAGGCTTTAGAGCCTGCTAAAAATAAATTGACAATAACAGGCCGCTATTTTACCATCTGGGTAAATACTTAAACTCTACCAGAAGGGGCTGCGAATGTTCTTTTCAGATACTCAGGTTGATACGGCAACAGAGGTGCTTAAATCTATTGCCCACCCCATAAGACTTAAAATTCTATGCTTCCTCCTTGATGGTGAAAAAAACGTGGGCGAGATTGAACAGCAGTTCGGTTCAACAATTTCCAATATTTCGCAGCATCTGACTGTTCTCCGCAAGGCTGATATTATCCTCAGAAGAAAGGACGCCAACTTTATGTACTACTCACTTAAAGACCGCAAAGTAGTGGAACTTATGGGTACAATGAAAAAACTTTTCTGCGAATAGATGCGAACGGAAATTCCTTTTTATTCATTAATTATAGCCATATTTTTTTTATTCTGCTCCGTAAACACCACAGCTGCATCCGGCAGAACCCTTGATATAGAGGGCCTCAGGGTAATACGCTACACAGAGTTGTACAGGTCCATAAAAGCTCCGGATAAAACCATATATTCAGACACCGGAAAAGTGATCGCAGCAATCGAAAACTTCTGCCGCAAAAAAGGATATACCCTTGTAAGGGTGCATGTAATCAGCGACACGGAGCAGAAGCTCTCCCTTTTTGTCGATGAAGGCCGGCTTGCGAAGATTGTTGTTCACGAACAGAATAATTATTACGCGATCAGGTTCAGGCAGACCATAGATATTCCGGGCAAAATCTACAACACCGTTGTAATTAAGAAAAATGTTGAAAGGCTTAAAAGAAAGTACGACCTGGCAGCGGTTACAACAGGAATTGAAAAGATTCCGGACTACGATAAAAATGTTATTCAGATTCACAGGGAGCTTAACAGGCTTGTACTATTTGACCGGGAGTTCCGGATTTTTTCCAGGTACCCGGCTGAATACGAGGTCCATTTCTATTTTGATTACGGAGAAGGGAAGAGCGGCCCTGGAATCCGCAGGGAGGGGTGGGGGTTTAACATAGACTATGATTATCCGTCGCTTTTAATTCCCGTTGTCTCAATATATAACAGAGACCTGTTCATGTCGGGGGATCTGCTTGAAACGGATTTTTCGGCAGGATTTGATGCCGGGCTTAAAGGAGTATTCAGTCTTCATCCGCACAACACGTTGCAGTTCCCGCCTCGGAGAACTTTTTCCATGATCGAGTCAGAGTACCGTTTTGCCCCGGTCGCTGATACGATTGTTACGCCGGTAATCCGCGGCAGGCTGTATCACAGCGCGTCAGGAAGGCCTGACCTTGGCTACAGCAGTTTTAAATATGTTTCGCTGCGGGGCACGCTGGCACCCGGTATCACGCCGCTTGAAAATCTTAACATATACGCAGGTGTGGGCTGCGAAGGTGACAGGTTCTACAGCGTTGAACATGATCCTCTTTTGACGTCAGAGGGTGAAATCAGGGAGGAGTGGAAAATTTACCCGTTCACAGAGGTAAGGATTGTTTTTGACCCTCTTCCGTTCAGGCCGGGTGCAAGTCAGGAGAGAAATGTTACGCTCACTTATACCCATTATTTTAACGGTGTCGAGTTCAACGAGATTGATATCCACGGTGCCCGCGATTTTGAATTCAGCAACCTGAGCATCTTTTCAGCAGGGTTTTTGGCTGCTTTTAATAACAGCAGCGCACCATTTAACCACCATGTTCCGGTAAACAGCCGTTTTTTCAGGGGATTTACCGGTCTCAGTTACCACGCTGACAGTCTTGCCGGGTTTTCATCTGAATACAGGTTTTCGGTTTACAGGGATTATATCTACACGGGATTTTTCGCGGACTGGGTGCTGTTCAGGCCTGAAGGTCTTGTTTTATCAGGGATCAAGGGCGGGGTTGTTGCGGGTCCCACGGTGCGGTTCCTGGTTTACGACCAGTTTGAATTCACAATATATGCAGGTTGGGACAGGTTGTTCCCTGAAGGTACGGGGCAGAGGAATTTAAAGTTCAGGTTTGCCCGCAGGTGGTAGTCTATTCAATGCTTACGATTCTGCTTGCCATAAAGCACCTTTCGCTCTCCCGGAGATAGCACCAGGCCAGTATGTAGCTGCTCTTGCCATACTGGATAAACTCGCGCGGGTGAATTATCCGTGAGGTCACCCTGCCGTCGGTGTCCTTGTACCGTATCTTTACATCCTTGCCGATTACCAGTCTGCGCCACGGTTCCCTTGTGCTACCCTGTGAGTAGCGCAGCCCCGGGCGTACCATGTCGCCGTGCATGCGCATAAGTTCTCCGTAGGTGATCAGCCCGCGTCCCTTTATAACCTCTGTGAATATACTCATGCACGCTATTGCGTCATCAAGTGCGCGGTGGCTCTGGAGATTAAGGCCGAGGTGGTTTGCGAGTGTCGATATTTTATGATTGGGTAGCGCGGGAAAATGTTTCTGCGCCAGATTGACCGTATCTATGGCCTTCAGTTCAGGTGATTTACCATCGCGGACATGGAACGCCCTTTCGATAAATGACAGGTCAAACCTGGGATTCTGTATAACCAGAATCGCGCCTTTAAAGAATTCATAAAATTCGTCAAGTATATCATTTATCAGCGGAGCACCTTCAACCATGCTGTCTGTTATTCCATGTATCTTTATCACGTTCGGAGGTATGCTCACACCTGGATTTACAAGCTTCTGGTATTCGTTAATTACTCCTGCGGTTGTAAATCGTACTGCCCCGATTTCGACTATGCGGTCGAATGCCGGATTGACCCCCGTTGTCTCAAGGTCAAGGGAGCAGAACTCAAGTTCGTTTATGCCCGTCGTGTGGTCCATGTCAGTCAAAATCCCCCAGTAGCCTGATCTCGGTTTCAAGCATTATTCCGGTTGAATTGTGAACAGCCTGCTGCACATGTTTAACCAGCCTGTATATGTCGGAAGAGGTCGCTCCACCGGTATTGATAATAAAGTTTGTGTGTTTTTCAGAGACCATTGCTCCGCCCAGCCTGCAGCCTTTAAGTCCGGCATTGTTGATAAGTTGCCAAGATGAATGGCCTTCTGGATTTTTAAAGACGGATCCCGCAGAGGGGTAATCCATGGGATGCTTTTTATAACGGTCAGCGATGATTTCATCGATATTTTTTTTCATGGAAGCACTGTCGGTTGTTGCGGGAAGTCTGAAATAACCCCCCAGTATGGCAGAACCGAGCGGCAGTCTGTTTTGCCTGTAAAGGGAATGGTTGCCCGCTGTTTCAACGGTTTCGATTGTGCCGCCGGGCCGGATAATTTTTACAGCCCTGAGTATATCCGAAAAGCAGCCGGTATTTGTACCTGCGTTCATATATATTCCGCCCCCGATGGTGCCGGGTATGCCTGCCATGAACTCAACGCCGCCAAGTGAGTTTTCGATTGCAAAGCGTATAAACATCTCCTTGTGTACCCATGCGGGCGCGTAGATCATTCCGTCACAGAAAAACGGGGTTGAATTTTCGCGGCAGATTCTAATTACGGCGCCCCTGATTCCGCGGTCGCTTACGAGCAGATTGGAACCGCCCCCTATAAATGT
>JAAYBQ010000317.1 GCA_012730035.1 Spirochaetota bacterium | reverse complement strand
TCGCCTGAATTTCCGTATATACTCTGGCATGTTCGACCTCTTTTGACAGGGTAACTTCATCTGCGGCGCTCCGGGTGATGAATTGGAAGTACCGGCCCAGCTGCTCGGTAAATTTATTCAGATTATCGTAATCTCCTGTTCTGGTCATCGTATTGATAATGAAAAAACTGTTATAAAGAAAATGTGGGTTTATCTGCGATTGAAGCTGTTTCATTTCGGCTTTTTGAATCAGCATTTTCTGTTTATAGGATTGATCGATCAGGATGCCCAGATCTTCAACCATTGAATTAAAATGCTGGTAAATAAACCTGAACTCGTCATCATGCCGGTGCTCGATATGGATCTTGAAGTTCCCCTTTTTTACTTCCTTAAAGGAGTTGGCCAGGCGGCTTAATGGCAGGTGAATGAATTGATGTATGTATGCCGAATAAACAGCGATAATCACCAGTGCAAGAGCGGTAAAAACCGCAAACCAGATGTTATACACCTTAATATACTTGAAAACGGACTCTTCAGGAACAAATTTATACATGACCGACTGTAAATAATCGGATGTCCTGTAGGCTATGATACACCGCACTCCATCGATTAAAATGGTTTTTGTGCTTTCAACCGCTTCAGGATCCGCGTTTTGTATCAGTTCAAGGATCTCCGCATGAAAGTTTTTGTTATACTCCGTCGCAATGGTCAGTTCATTCATGGTGTTAAAGAGTACAACCTCTTCATCAGGATTGTTTCTCATGGTATCCAATGCTTCCTCAAATGCTTTTTGGGATAGTTTTATGACAATCACAAAGGTTGGGTCACGGTTGGTCATATACCATTGCGGATATGGTAAATTCAGGTATAGTGAGCCATCAATGTTAAGAATATTTTCTTCCGACGCATCGGGAAGCGCCTTCACTTTTTCAAAATCCGCAAGGCTAAACTCTGAGACCGTTTCGGCAGATACGGTCTTTTGCGCCGCAGGAAACATAATGGATACAGATTCTATGTAACTGCTGCTGTTCTTAATCGCGAAAAGCCGGTCCTGAATCCGCAGCAGGCTTTCCCACTTTTCTATGTTGCTCATCGCCTGTGGGATCGAAGCCATGCGGTTTATGTTTCTGTCATTGATAAGCTCATATTGAAGGGTACGAATCCTCAGCACCTCATTCTCCATCCCTTCCAGGTAGAATGAAATCTGAGATGTCATGGAGTTTGTTATCTCATGGCGAAGGGTCATCATACTGTTATTATAAATATAAATACCCAGCGCATATAACGGAGTTAATATGCATATAAAGGATATTATAAGTCTTTTCAGTACCGATGCCCTGAATGAGTTATTTTTCATGCCTTTTTACCTCTTTTTGCAACAACATGAAACAGATTCAGCAAATCTGTTGTTTTTCTGTTCGTAATAAGGCTTGTCTTACAAAAACCCCTTCAATCTGATTTGATGCTTCACAATGCTTTATACAGTTTCTTATTATAACAACGGAAGCGATTGCTTGCAATCGCAGTACACCATTATTGATTATAACATACCGCCTTATTTATAAAAATAAAAAAGAATGCCGCATCACCGGTTGCCCGGCTTGCGGCATTCCTTTTTACTGCTTAATTTTTATTTTCTCTGGCCATACCACGCATTTACTTCTTTTGTGATTTCATTTCCGCCGAGGCTCTTCCAGTCTTCAACAAACTTATCAAAGCTGTTGATATCCTGTCCCATGATGATTTTTGCAAAAACTTCATCCTCCATTGATTCAAGGGAAGCTTTTTTCTCAATCATTGTCGGGGTTAATGAACCGTAAAACTGATCATACAGGTAGTCATTT
>JAAYBQ010000316.1 GCA_012730035.1 Spirochaetota bacterium | reverse complement strand
GAGTGATTTGGCAATACTTGGCCCAACAATAGCTTCCCTGAAAAGATTCATACCCTGTTTAATTGACTTCTCTGCAGAAGGAGACTTAAGAACACGGCACCATAATCCGTCAAACCTGTTAGAATAGAGTGTATCTTCGCTCGACGCATCAAGATGAGCCTGTTTTGTCCTTGAGTGAACCGGACTCTCTTTTGTTGTCGCGAGCCTTGTTCCCATGGCAACTGCGTCTGCACCAAGCGCAAGAGCTGCAACAAGTCCCTGGCCTGTGGCAAATCCACCAGCTGCCACGATTGGTACATCAACCTTTTCCCTGATTGTGGGTATAAGGCAGAGATTTGCAAGTTTTCCACCGTGAGCTGCTGCTTCATAGCCGGTTACCTGAAGCGCGTCAACTCCTCCTTTGACAGCTGTGAGCGCATGTTTTTCGCCAACAACGGTCTGGATTACCTTTCCTTTGTATGCATGTACTCTTTTAACTATATCATCCGGTTTGCCCAGAGACACATTGATAACCGGTACCTGCATGTCTATAAGCACCTCTGCGTTTTCCTTTGCACCGGGCATAAGAAGTGTACAGCCCGCACCAAAAGGTTTATTGGTCAGCGACCTGATTTTTTTTATTGCTGCTTCTGTCTCTTTTGTTGAAAGAGGACCTGTCGCAAGCCAGCCTATACCACCCGCGTTACAAACAGCAGCTACAAGTTCAGGTGTACTGATCCAGCTCATACCTGGAAGTACTATTGGATATTTGATCCCGAAAAGCTGAGTAATTCTGGTCTTCATTATATTTTCTCCTCTTAAAAATTTTATTCAAATTCGTTCTTTAAAAATTCAATGGCTTCATTGCACCATTTTATGTGGCCAGCCTCAAAGTTTATACCGCTGCGCAGGTTCAGGTAACGGTATTTACCTTTCATATTCATTTTAGTTACATCTAAAAAATACTTTTTTTCGTACTCATGATAAAGCCTTAACCTCTCTTTGTGAATATCACGCAGTTGTTCAAGCTCCCCTATAAGAATTTCTTTTGGCACAAGAAATCCCACATACATCTTGACCAGCATATCTTCCTTTATCGGGGTAGGTACTGACGGTTCTGCTATCCATTCAACAAGATGAGTACGTCCATAATCCGTTATGCTGTATATTTTTTTATCAGGCCTGTCTTTCTGTCTGACCAATTCAGAAGTAAGCATCCCCTCCTTTTCAAGCTTCGCAAGCTCCCTGTAAATCTGCTGGTGAGTTGTTTTCCAGAAAAAACCTACAGAGCTGTTGAACTCTTTTGCAAGATCGTAACCGCTGAGCGGTTTTGCTCTGCCAACAAGTGTTGCAAGTATCGAATGAGACAATGCCATATTTTTTTAAAAAGCTGCGCCAGTTACAGTCGCGCTCCCCCTTTTTACGTAATTGGACAAAAAGTCTATTAAAACAAGACTATATTCAACTTGTTGCATATTTTAATAAAGTACTATCCTGTCAAGAACTAATGCGGATTTTTTATAGTTTATACGATCCGTATTATTCAGGGTAATTCTTAGAACAGATTGCACACAAACTGAAAACAGCAGCAGCTTTTCAGTATTCAGTCCGGGCTTCATATTTTGATTTCCTGAATCCAAGGTCTATCATTGCACCATAAGTTATTGCAAGCTGCAGGTTCTGAAAAAAATTTTCGCTACCCTTTACGTTTTTGAATGACGGGCTTATTCTTCCCCTCCACAGGTATTCAGTTCGTTGCAGCACATGCGATGTTGAAGGATTTTCACTAAATGCTTCTTTAATTGCTGTCATAAAACCGGTCATGAGTTTTTCATGATCTGCGAAGATCTCTTCAACATAAGGCCTGCCTTCAATAATTCCGAAATGACAGAATCCTATCATTTCTGCATTAAGGGATTTTACTCTTTGCATGCTCTCCATGTAATGCCTGTAACTGAAATTCGGCGGCATCGATGTTGGTGTTGTAAGAATCTCATCATCGGTGTATAAAGTTCCGCATGTCTCACCGGAAAAGCAGAAGACGCACCTGCCCCCAATAATAACAGAGGGCGAACAGTGATCATGTGTATGGCCGGGAGTGTGAAGGAGCAAAACGCGCGCACCGTTTTCAAACTGCAGAGGCAGGAATGAATCATAGGCCACAAGAACAAAAGCCTCGTCCGGTATGGGTTCCATGGTGCCGGTAAAGCTTCCAAACGTCGTCGAGGCACCCTTTATATGATTCCCAGGTGTCTGAAGTTTATGTTTTGTAAGCCCGCCGGTGTATATCCTGAAATCCGGATTTATTTCCCGCATCCTGTGCCAGAAGGCTGAACAGCCTCCTCCATGATCAAAATGATAATGGCTGGGCACAACACCGGCAAGTTTTTCCGGCGGAATGCCTGCCATCCTCATTGATTCCAGTATTCTATCCACATTATCCGAAGTCCCCGTATCAAATAGAAGCGCACGCTCTCCATCATAATAACAAAAAACACTTGTTATGTTTTCAAGACTAAACTGGTGCGTATCAATAATATACACATTATTCAGGCTGTGTTCACATCTATAAATTGCCATCAAACACCCCTTTATTATAATACATGCGACCATTATATTTGTCAGTAATTATTATTTAAAAACTCAGTATTCAACCATATTATTTTATCCCTCTACCGCAGAAGCTGCGTGGGGACTGCAAAATTAAAAAAAAATTTCAATTTATTATTAAACTGCTGCATGCCATTCAATTCTTATGCCTCGAACTTATCTCTTTTCGCCACACCGCCCCGGCATGAACTACCGCATAAATAATTTATTTATCATTTAATCAATTTTGAGCAGTATTTCATTGACAGTAAAATACATAAACAATAAATGTAATAAAAATCAGCAAAGGATTTTGATGTGCATATTAAAGAT
>JAAYBQ010000315.1 GCA_012730035.1 Spirochaetota bacterium | reverse complement strand
GATTGGTCGGCATCTGCCTTATGGGCTGCATAGACGCAGGGTCATCCTTTTCCACCCAGTAGCCCAGCGATGAACCCAGGTCCATCAACGGGTCGCCAAGAGTTGCCATTTCCCAATCAAGTATACCTGTTATTTCTGTAGGATTGGAAGGATCAAGCACAGCATTATCAAACTTGTAGTCGTTGTGAATAATCCCTGTTAATCCTGACTCACCCGGCATCTTGTCATGAAGCCACTGCATTACCTTTTCAAAATCCGGGGCATCGGGAGTCCTGGCATCCCTGTACCTGCCGCTCCAGCCCTCTACCTGCCGCTGTACATAACCTTCAGGCTTGCCGAAATCAGCAAGCCCTGCCTTTTTGTAATCGACTGAGTGAAGCTTGCAGAGCACGGTGATCAGATTCTCACTCAGGGTACGGGCATCCTTCGCATTAAGCTCCATTCCCTTCGGCAGATCCTTGCGCAGAATTATCCCCTGTATTCGCTCCATGAGGTAAAAGGGGCATCCCATAATACTTTCATCCTCTGAATATAAAAGAGGTTCGGGGCAGTAGGGGAACAGAGGCTTAAGCGCACTGAGTATTTTGTACTCACGCCCCATATCGTGCGCAGTCTTTGCCTTTTTTCCGAACGGAGGCCTACGCAAGACCATTTCCCTGCTGCCGACCCTGACAGAATAGGTCAGGTTTGAGAATCCGCTCGGAAACTGTTTTATCTCGATATCGCCGGACAGCCCCGGAATATTATCCTTCAGGAACTCAAGAACTCTTTTTGCATCAAGCTCTTCGCCGCTCCGGATCGAAGTGGCGCGGTCAGTCACATCACTCATACCATCCTCCTTATTTTTTTCGAAGCAGTGATGCCTCGGTCACTTTAATTACAAAATCTGCATATTCATCCACCGAGACCTTTCTCTGTGTGTACTTCCACCGCTTCAGGTACCAGTCCTGAAGCATGGCCTTAATCACAGATGCGGTTAAAATTACATTGTCGCTGACGAATACTTTTTCTTTTACACCGGTAGTAATTATATCCACGAAAATAGCCTCGGTCTGCAGCTCGCTCTCGATAGCTTTTTTCTGTTCCGGCTTCGACAGGTTCCTGGCTTCGATGTATGTAAAATAGAACCAGTTATGCATTGCCTCACTAAGGTATATATGCGTCTTTATCGCTATCCTGAGTTTTTCAGCAGCCCCGCCTGCACAGCTGATCTGCTCAGTGAGCACCCTGTTCGCGATCTGCCTTCCCTGCATCTGTATCAGGTTAAGCAGTTCCTCCTTGTTGGTAAAATATGAATAGAGCGCACCGCGGCTCAGACCAGAATGAGCTGCGAGGTCACGTATACTCATAGCCTGAAAGCTTTTTCTGCTGCATATCTCAAGAGTGGCATCGAATATTTTAATCAGGTTTTCGATTACCTTTTTCTCCTTCTTGACCTTGATCGAATCGCGGTTCTGTTCAAGTATCTGCCCGGAGATATCCTCTTTTGATATATTTACTATTTTTTTAAACTCGCTGTATATCATGACAAGGCCGGCATCCTTTCAGTTTTTAATTTTCGTATTCTTTAAGAATTGTTCTGGCCACATTCATCCTGTGCACCTCATCGGCGCCGTCATATATCCTTGCCGCGCGTTCATGCCTGAAAAAGAAAGCAAGGATTGTGTCGTCGGTCATGCCCAGTCCTCCATGAACCTGAAGAGCCCTGTCTATTACCCTCTGCATTACGTTGGCTACAAAAAATTTAATGAGCGATATATCCACTCTGGCCGCCTTCTGTCCCAGGTTATCTATTCTCCACGCCGCGTGCAGGGTCATAAGTTTCGCAGCCTGAATCTCTGCCGCTGAATCCGCCACCATCGCCTGTATAATCTGCTTGGTCGCAAGAGTCTTGCCGTCAGGCGAAATCATCCTCTGGTTAACCCTGCGGCACATAAGCTCGAAAGCCCTGTTGCATACACCTATCCATCTCATGCAGTGATGTATCCTTCCCGGACCGAGCCTCTCCTGGGCAATAACAAATCCCTGCCCCTCGGGCCCCAGCAGGTTTGACTGAGGAACCCTGCATGACTGAAACAGCACCTCTGCGTGGCTGAAGTATCCGCTCCCCTCGTGTCCCATCACGGGAATGTTCCTGACCAGATTGAATCCCGGGTTATCAGTGGGGACAATAATCATGCTTGCCCTGAGGTAAGGCGGCGCGTCGGGGTTTGTCACAGCCATGCATATTGAAAACTGCGCGCCGTCTGCTGCTGTTGAATACCATTTCTGCCCGTTTATAATATAGTCCGTGCCGTCTTTAACAGCTGTTGTGTCCATCATGACAGGGTTGGATCCGGGCATCTCGACCTCGGTCATGGAAAAACAGCTGCGTATTTTGCCTTCAACCAGCGGCCGCAGATACTTCTCCTTCTGATCCTCTGTCCCGAACTTGTGAAGAATCTCCATGTTTCCCGCGTCAGGAGCCTGGCAGTTGAAAACATAATGTCCCATCGGGCTTCGCCCCAGAGCTTCAGAAACAAGACCATGCTCCACCAGGTTAAGACCCATTCCGCCATATTCCTTCTCCTGGTTAGGCGCCCATAACTCCATCTGCCTGACCATTTTGCGTTTTTCTTCGATCACCGCCTCAAGCTGCCTGAAGTCCCCGGTTAAAAATTCGTGCTCAAGAGGAATAAGCTCTTTGTCAACGAACTCGTTTATCATTGACGTAACAGCCTTCATCTTGTCGGATATTTCAAAATCCATAAACGCCTCCCTACCTGTATGTTATAAATTCCCTCAAATTATTAACTTCAAAATGCGCATAGTTATTAAATGAATGCAGTATAAGACCCGAACTGCCATGCCTGAATCTGGTTATCGAGCAGTTGACAAGACCCCAACCCAGCCTCATAGCCTCGAACGGAGACATGCCCGTTGCTATCTGAATTAATGCGGATATGACTCCGCCGGAAGAAAAAACCACTGCATTACCATCTCTGCCATTCGCGCTGATAATCGAATTGACTGAATCACCAACCCTCTGCCTGAACGCGCCCCATCCCTCTACACCCTCAGCGGCATCCTCTCCAGCAACCCACTTCGCGATTACCCTTTCGAATATCATCTGGAACGACCTGCGGTCCGTGAAAATCTTTTCGAGCAGTGGAACCAGGGCCGCATCTTCAGCAACCACAAGCGGTATATAATGATGTATTATTTCGTCGGATTGATATTCGTTAAAGCCCTTATCCTGCGAAAGCCGTGGAACAGCCCCGGACTCTTCCATGGACCGTAGAATTATATCAGCCGTATCCTTCTGCCTGCTGAGAGTGCCGCAATATGCCGAGTTAAACCTGTGGCCGCACTGCGCAAGGTAGCGGCCCGATATTGCCGACTGTTCCCTGCCCCTGCCCGAGAGGACGTCATAATCCCCTTTGCCGAACGAGGCCTGCCCGTGCCTGATGAAAGTTATTTCGCCCATCTGCCCTCTGTATGATATGACCATAACCTTTTGCGGCAGAAGAGTCAAGAAAAAAAAGACGGACGTCCGTTTTTTTATTGATTTCTTTGAAGGAATTTATTACTTATTACAAAGTAGCTACGGCGTAAAACAATTTCAATTTATATTAAGCCCGCGCAGACAAAATATGACGCGGTAACGGGATAGTTCCTTCGTAAACGACGCAACCAGGGGTGCTTATGCGCATTTTAGTTTGCATAAAACAGATAGCTGACGCTGAATCAAGGCCGATAATAACCGGTAACGGTTCATGGGCGGAATACGGTAATAAAACCGCGTACAGACTGAATCGTTTTGACGAGCATGCAATTGAAGAAGCGCTGCTGTTAAAAAATGCAGATCCCGGCACAGAGGTTGATATTCTCTCAATCGGCCCTGAGAGGGTAAAAACCGCCGTAAGGCGCGGAATTGAAATGGGAGCAGACAGGGGCGTTCACATCAATCTTGAAGAGAAGGGCTACACAAGCCCACTCTTAAAGGCAGGGCTTATCGCGACTTACTGTAAAAGCGCAAAATATGATTTAATAATAACAGGAGTCATGTCAGAGGATATGATGTCTGGTCAGACCGGGCCGATGATCGCCGCGCTTCTGGGATATCCTTCGGCCGCAGGTATCATAGGGCTGGCATTAAACCGTTCAAAATACTCAATCTCAGTGCGTCGTGAACTTGACGGCGCATCAGCATGTTCAATGACCATCAAACTACCCGCTCTTGTTACAGTACAATCGGGCATAAACAGACCTCGCTACCCTTCTCTATCCAATGTAATGCGGGCAAAAACAGCGGTTATTGAAGAAATAGACCAGCGTGAAAAAACAACACCCGCACTATGTGAAAACGTGCACAGCGTCATTGAAACAAAACAGCAGCGCGCCGGACTTGTACTTTGCGGAACAACAACCGAAAAAGCTGAAGCGTTATGGCAGATGCTTCATAAAAAATCTCTGATATAGCAGGATGGCATAGCAACAATGATTAACCGTATCATGATAATGTGCGAACCCCGCATAACACAGTCACAGACAGAGACGCCCGATCCCGGAATGGTGAACTTCTGCAGGCTTGTTTGCGGCGAAACCCCATGTGTAATAACAGCAGTACATCCATGCAGCAGCCCATCGGACGCCACACCTATTCGCGGCGCGGACATGCTCGTAATGATCGACAGCGCATTTGAACACTATTCATCAAGCGCATGGGAAAAAGCCTCGCTTATTGCAGCTGAAAAAATAAATCCGGACATCATAGTTATCCCCCACACAGCCGCGGGATACGATTACGCGCCGCGCGTTGCTGCGCTTATGGATGCTTCGTGCATCAGCTCTGTGACAGCAGTTGAAAATTCAGACGGCAGAACCCTGTTCAGACGCAGCGGCTTTCATGGCAAGTTGGACATGCTTTATGAAGCGGGCAAATTCCCGGCGGTTATAACAGTTATGCCCGGCGCTTTCACCGCGGAAGAAACCGGTAAGCATGGATCCGTTGAAGAGATAAGGTGCAGCATCAGCATGGAATCAGTCTCTGACATCACTTTAACCGATACTTCTGAGAGTAATCCCGAACTTGAAAACGCTGATGTTGTTATCGCTGCGGGACGGGGCATCGGCCGGCAGGAGAACCTTGAACTGGTACGGTCCATGGCAGCTCTCTTTCCGGCATCATCCATTGCGGGGTCAAGAATTTTATGCGATAACGGCTGGATTGAATACCGGTACCAGGTTGGTCTTACGGGCAAAAAGATTTCACCACGACTCTACGTGGCGTGCGGCATATCAGGTTCACCGCAGCATATTGCGGGGATGAAAGACTCGGGCACAGTTGTTGCGGTTAACCGCGATCCAGGCGCGGCAATATTCAGCCATTCTGACATCTGCATAGTAGAGGATCTTGAAAAATTCATACCAGCCTTTCTGGAGGCCGCTGCCGGCCATAATCAGAAATAATACCGCATCCTGAATTCTATCAGTTTAACGTAGAATATAATCCTGCTGCCGAACCCGGCATATATTACCATAAACGCAAACAGGAGCATGAATACCGGGAGAGCAACCGGGTGCTCCTTTATCTTCAGAATCACGACATTGTAAAGGTCATCAAGCGGGGAAAGAAGTCCAGGCAGCCTTATCTCAAAGTCAGCGTATGCGGGATCGCTCCAGACCTCAACTTTTCTGTTACCTGAAAACCTGTAATACCTGCACTTAACACTCAACGAGTACCTGCCCTCAGACAGATCCCTCACTGTAAAACTGCCGCTTTTAAAATTTATCTTTTCAGGCGGAACCCTTCTCTCCCTGTCAACTACCACGGAGAATCCCAGCACTCTCTCCCCCGGAACATTCTTCATCCGTATCACTGCATCAAATGAGCTTCCTTCGTACCAGTCTTTGCCTCCGAAGGGTAAAAGTATCTCGATTACCGGCGCCAGGCTGACCGAAGGAATACGATCATCAAATCCGTAATCCCTGTCGGCCTGGTCTTTGATGTAGTTTTTATCTATAACCCCCTCCATACCCACGACAAAGGGATATACATAGACGATGCTGTACTGGTTTGTAGCGCTCACTGCAGCTATGTTAAAATAATATACTCCGTTCTCAAGGTTCCTGAACTCTATGTTAAAATCATCAATAAATTTGTCAGGACGCAGTGATATATCTTTTGAAAGGCTGTACACAAATCCCTTGAGCCTTAACGTGTCATTAACAGCCCACCTGAAAACCGCGTCGGTCTTTACTGACCTGTCATATTCAGGATGAGTAGTGGAAATGACCACGGGCATGGCAAGGGGATTGGCGCTTACCTGCAGTTTGTAATGGACTGTCCGGCTCATGTTGCCTGCCCCGTCCACGGCCCTTATATGAAAGTAGGTAACACCATCCTCAAGGTTGTTCACCATGGCTGTATTAACATCGTAGCGCAGGTTCTGGATATTGGGATTCGTGTCGGGATTTCGGTCCGTTATTGTAGCATAGCCGGCAATACCAGATTCATCAGAGGGTCTGGTCCATTCGATAACTGCATCGGTGTTGCGGGTCCATGTATTAACGGGATGCGTGCGCGAGCGAACAAGAGGCGCGCTTACGCGCATATCAGCAAAAAGACTCACTATTGAACCCGATTCCTCCCAGAAGACAATAAACCTCCCGGGGGTGTTAAGCGAGAATGCATTCCGCCCCGGCTTTCTGCGCACCGAAAGACCGGTCTCGGGCGAAAGCTCACGTGTCTGTATAGAATATTTGCGCAGGAATATCCGGTTCCCTTTCTCGCGCGTGTCGTGCCAGGTTATGTAGAGATCGTTGTCAGGGCCAAGGGAAATTTCAGGTGAATAGCAGTTTGCGTTTGTATCAGAGATTTTCACAGGCAAAGCGTCCCAGTGATCGCCGTCGTCCCTGCTCCTCATCATCCTTATGCTCCAGTTCCTGTCCCTGTTATTCATAAAGACAAGGTATATGGTCCTGTCCACAATCTCGATCGATGGCGCCTGATAGTTCGATCCGGGCGGTGTAATCTTCTCCACGTCGCTCCAGCTCTCACCATAGTCATCCGAGCTCGTAAAATAGAGGGAGTCGGCAAAATTTTTCTCCTTGGCCTGCCATACCAGCGCAACCCTGCTTCCGGTAAATCTTACATCGGGAAAAAAGGACCCCTTTATGTCCCCCTCCATTTTAGCAACAGGTTCAGGCTTCGCGAATCCACCCTCTTTCGAATCAGCCGTTGTGTGAAACAGCGTAAAGACCGGCCCCTTGTATGCGGTAAAAAAAAGGTGCAGCACGTTACGCCTGTCGTATCTGATTACCGGGAGGATCTCCATCTGCAGCCCGAACGTTATCTTCTCCGGATCGGACCAGCTAAGGCCCAGATCCTTTGAAACACACCTGAACATGCTGCCGCTGGCCCCATCCTCTGAAATGTAATACCAGATAACATTAATCTCGCCCGAATCTGAAACAGCAACGCCGGGCGTGTTGTTAACCTGTGAAACAAACTCCCCTATCATCCTTGGCGCAAGAAAGCTTAATCCACCGTCGAAAGAGACATTCACATATATCCCTTTTTTACCCCGCCTGGACCCCTCGTAAACAATGGCAACGGTGTTCCCGTTCCTGTCACCTGTCACATTACTGCAGACCACACCCGCCGGCGAATAGGTCATAAACCTTTCCCAGCCCACAGGATCTGTTGAAACCTGATCGCTGCTCGTAAAAATTACAGCGAGCAGACTGAAGAGAATAAAAATAACAACCATGACAGCAAACAGACGCAGCCTGGGAAAACTGAATACAATGTCAGATATTATACTGAATAGTCTTTTCATAATTTATAACAGCACATATTATTATCGGCATAATGTGCCTGTTTATTCACATTAAGGACGGCATGTTTAAACATTCAAGTTTTTTAAAATAAGCATAACCGGGCTTCAATGCCAGATAAATTGAAATGTACTATATGTATATAAAAATAATTATTGAAAGTTAACCATTTACGTTTAAGATGTGCTCTGTCGACCCGATTCTAAGCAGCCGTAATGAAATTTCAGCATAAACCAGGTGAAATGATTAATCTGATTGACCTTATTATGAAAAAAGTGTATGTATCAGATCTGAAGAGGCTTTTTTTACTGAAGCAAATATGCATTGCCTGTAAAATCCGACGGTTGTTACAGACTGCGGCATAGCGGGATTTTTTAAACAACAAGACCGGCACATAAAAGATACAGGGGAACTGTTAAATGGCATTCAGGGAAATAATCAGGGAAAATTCGGACAGACTTTTTGTAGTCGATACGGAATGCTTTATCATCTTTACCGGAAGTTCAATCAACGACGACAGGCCGTTCATAAGGATTGGAACCTGGTATGACCTGCCGGTTGAAATAATTCCCCTGATAGAGAATATTATAATCACTGACAGGATACTGGGCAACCCGGCACACGAACAGTTTAACATCGACATACGCAACCTTGTTGCAAACAGGTATATAGGTGGTGAATCCATAATTAAACGTTTCCTTGATTATCAGAAAAATTTCGGACTTGACCTCACCAATGTATCCATAGTCAACATCGAAAAAGACATACCTGAACTCCCCAAAAAAAGCAGCGTAAGCGATCGGGACCAGTTTATCGGCGTATTCTACAGTGACGGCAACCTTAAAATAGTCCATGACCAGTCCGATATTTTTGACCTTAACAGCATACTCAACGACAACCTGAGCATTACGACAATTCAGGAGAAGATATCATCGGACTCCAAGGGTACCGACAGGTATTCAGGTTCCGGTTTTGTAATCGCGGGCAGCAACCCCGTGTTTTACGGCGGTGGATACTTCACTGCCTACCAGTACCCGGCAGGGCCGCTGGGCTTCTTCTCCAGGCTTCGCATAGATCCGTCAAGGATACGCGATGTACTTCTCCCTTCGCAGAACATTCTTAACATCTCCAGCCTGATGAAATTTAAAAATTCACGCGGGGGCAGAATCCGAATATTCTCGGACAACCCTGAACAGATAGATCTTATCAGGAAACTCTTTAAAAAAACCACCATCATCGAAGAGCGATTCTCCGGGTTAAACCACAACACCGGCGACGGTTTACGCATAACAGGGTACGAAAACTCACCCAACCTTAAACTTTTCTGTAAAAGCGGAAGCCAGGCAGACGAGGTTACTGTTGCATTTATAAAACTTCACCATGAAACAAAAAAAATACTAAAAGAGAATCCCGACCTTGTGCTCATAACCTACACAGCCTACGAGGAATCAGCGCTGCTCTTTAAATCAACAGACGTGCCCGTAATAATCATAGATGACGGGAATCCCCATGCAGCAAAAATCGCATCGACCGGCCTGATGATTAAACGCGGCATACAGTACGAAATCCGCAGGTTCAGCAGCGAGGACGAAATAATAAACATGATTGCCGCTCCTGAAGAACTTTCCGCTGCATTCGCAGCAAAGGACGCAGAGGCTATCGCTGAATATGCCGGGAACATTGCTACTGACAGACGCGAGTTCGCGCGCATGTTCAACCTTGCAACTCTTGTCAAGCTGCACATGAACAGCACAAATGACCGGTCATTTTTCGGCGCACTCAGACAGATACAGCAAAAATACTTCAGCAGAACAGGACTCTCCATTCCTGATGACCAGGCACAGGACTATTGTGTAATACTCGGCATTTACAAAAATTCATGCTACCAGATACCGGTTAAGGTGAACCAGGGGCAGGGGGATTTCTTTACCGACGTATACTCCGCATCAAGTGTAAGACGGCCCGGCATGTCACTTGAACAGAAAATTCTGGGCGAAAAGATACTCGCTGACAGAATCAGGCTTCTGAAACTGCTGCGATATTTTTATGACGACAGGAGAAATTCCGGCAAGCTTAAGCAGCTCGAAGAACAGTTACTCCGCCTGAAAGATGAAATCGAGAACAGAAAAGAGATCTATTCAATCGACCTGTACCCCCATGGCGAGGATGCAGCCAGTCCCCTCTATAGCCGGAACGTTTCTCAATCTGTAAAACATGCTGCATCATCCCTGCTCTTTAACCATGACGCGGAAAGTTTTAACCCGGATGATTCAGCCGAAGAAGCGGATTGGAATGAATCTGCCAATTCATCTTTATATTCCGGTGATTACCAGCCTGCAAAGGCATCGGCACGTACCGCTAACGGCAGCAATGCGCCCCTATACCAGAGGGCAGCAGGTTACGTTAAATCAATATTCAGGGGCGCCGGCAATTCCGCGGGTGATGGCGCGAACCGGCCACTGTCAATTACATCTTCACGCAAAAACAGGCTGCTGATTGCAATACCGCTCTTAATACTGCTTCTCGGGCTGCTCATCTTCCTTATAAACAAAAAAAGGCAGGAACTCCCGGCAACCGGTGACGGCGGCGCACAGAGCACAGACACCCAGGGCCAGACAGGAAGCAGCACATCAGGAGTCAACAACACCGTCGATTCAGCAGTAACGGGAATTCCGGTTACAGGTGAGGTAATCACCGTTAAAAGGGTAAATACTGAAGAGAAGAAACTTCTGGTAAAACGGAACGTGATCATACGGGACATAGATATATTCAATTACGCAAATGATGTAGCGGTCAAAAACGGTTATGAAAAAATTACATACAGCGGACTGACAGCAAAAAATCCGCACTGGATTTACCCCGGAAACCTTTTTATTATGCTCGACGGCGAAAGGGTGGTTGTCCGGTCAGGTGATACGCTTTGGGATCTGGCCCATGCAAAACTTGAAAAGATGAATGCCGACTTTTATAAGGTAATAGAGGAGCTGGAGGTGACCGATCCGTCAGACAGAAAAAAAATCCGCGAGCTTGTTGACCGTGCAGAACTGTACGCATACATTCCTCAACAGAAAAAAATAATCGCATCATACAGATCAAAGCTCGAAAATGAATAATACGGGTAAAAAATACTACGTAGAACCTGTCGAGATCGAAATCTACCTGAAAAAGGCGGGAATTGTCCGTACAATAATAAAGGACCTGAGGATTGAACTCGTTGAAGTAGTTCCGCCCCATGAAAAGAGCCGTGAAATTTTTGAACTCTTTAAATCCATGGACGAACCGATTGACCTGATGGAGGTGCAGAACCACTTCCCGCAGTATATCCGCAACATTTACGAATCATATTACAAGAACATGGAGCTCTACGAAAAACTCAGCATGCACTTCAAATCCGGTCTTGCAGGGATAAACGATTCGTGGCGAAGCTCGCTTTACTTCACGGAACTTCTGATCAAGTATGAGCCCACTGTTGCCGCCACCGAAATACTGGGGAACTTCAACACATATAACCTGAACTACATAATTAACAGGCTTAACACCCTGGGAGAAAAATTCCTTATAGAGGACTCCACAGTCGCGTACCTGATAAAACGAAAAAGGGAGGCCTACAAAGACGCCCCGCCTGACAGAGAATTTGACAAACTGGTAGAGTTATGGGAATACAATGTGCGCGGCGACAAGGACTGATCAGTAAAAAAGCCAGTAAACTATATCAAGGGCAATAAGAACAGCAAATCCAATAATAAAGTATCTTATAATTTTAACGAATACTTTTTTCAACAGGCCCCCTTTAGATCACGCTGCTATTTCTCGACAGGTTTACTGTCAGCATCATTGACAGGCTCTTCTTTTACTTTTTCTTCCCTGGTTTCAATTACCTCTTCATCCTTCTTTACGTCGTCTGCGACACGAACCTGCCCGACAAGCTCTTCAAGAATCGACTTCTCCTGTCTGAGTATGTGATAATTGTCCTTGTGATGAATCATCATTGCCGCATAATCCTTTTTTTTGTCAGACGAAGCACCTTCTCCTGAATGTGTACCCGCAGAATCAAGATGAACCAGTGTTGCCATGATCAGCTTGTAATTGTAGTCTTCAACGTAAGTCCTGATAATAAGTTCAGCCTTGTCAAACTCTCCGTTTATAAGGTACCTTGCCACGACCTGTTCCTTTCTGAAGCGTACCTGTTTTTCGACCCTGCCCTCAAAAGCAGGCTCGATAACACCATCCTTTCCGGCCTCACCACCGGTAACCACGGCCTTCTTTTCACCTGAATCTGCCGAACCCTCTTTCTGGTAATCCTCCCAGGTCTTGTTCATCTCTTTGATGTAATCTTCGTCGTTTTTATCGACAAACCTGCTGAAAAACGGACGGCCTTCACCGTTCTCTGTCTTAAAGAGCTGATTATATATCTTTCGCTTAACTTCAAGTTCCTGCCCGGTATAGAGGGCAAGCAGCGCGTACCTTTTAGCTCGCCTGGTGTAGGTGACCCCCTCCCTGTACTTGAATATTTTATACGAATAAAGCCTGGGATAAGAGGCTTCACCTGACACGTAAAAGGTTCTTGCTACAGCCCTGTCCCTGTATCCCAGCGTCAGGTACTGCCTTGCAAGATTATTCTTTGACCTGATTATAACCGGCGCAAGACCATCCAGCATGTTTTTTGAATCCTCCATGTACAATTCTGTCAGCACATACTCGTACAGTGCAACCATATCCTTTTGCGAATCGTAAACATAGTCAAAGGCTCTTTTGTATTCACCCTGGAGATAAGTAACCTCACCGTTAAAATGCTTCTGGTATATATTAAAAAGTTCATCTTTCTTTTCAGGTGCAAAATTAGTGACGCAGACATCAAGAAAATCAATAAAACCCCTGTTCTCTTTAAGTATGCGTTCAACATAGGTCTGATCTATTGCCGCGGATAGATTTATATAAGACGAAAAGGCATATATTATCAGAGTCAAGAAACCGGTTTTAATTTTCATCCACTTTCCCCTTACAGGTATAATTCTGGTGATTGCGGCAAAGGGGGTAAATCCTCCCCTCTTATCTGATTATCGTCCTGTACTGAATATATCATAACTAAAAACCAGTGTTAATTCGCCGGTTTACGCCAGGTTATTCACGCATTTCGCCCTTAATTTAACGGGCCCGGCAACAGCCGGAAATATTAATTTATATATCAGCCAGGACCAGAATTTTCAGGCAACTATCTTTTTATATTGACATTATGTTCCAATAGCATAGCATTAATCTTGAGGTATAAAAACAGGTATAATTACAGCATTTAACATGCCTGCAGGCGGTTTTCCCTGATATATTGCGCCAAACTGCCGACAATATACCCGTAATTGAAAAGTAATTCATATAACCGGTGAAAAATGGGCTCTGAAAAAAATCAACACTCGGAAGACAATATTCTAATAGTAAAAGGCCGCTTTAAGTCCGGAAGCAGCAATATCTACGGCCTGTTTCTTCTGATATTCAATAACAGCAAAAAACTCGACACCCATCATGTGATTGTGTCATCCTATTCGGACATGTATGACTATGAGCCGCATACCTCCTGGGAAAAATACGAAGAGCATATTGTCGACAGAAAGTGGAAAGGTAATTTCAACAACAGCATGACCGCTTCTCTGATGGATTCATTCGCCCGGCTTTCAGACGACCAGAGAACGATGAAACTTTTGTTCGATTATGTTTATAATTATGATTACGACCAGATGGACCTGATACTCTATGATATGATCAACCATATAATCCATGACAAGAACCTCGTAATGGAAACAATTATCCAGGAGGTTACGAGCCAGGAGTTCCGCAAAGTCAAGGATGAACGCAGTAAAAGCAGAAAAGAAGATGACGACAAAGAGGATGATGATGAAGACGAGGGAAAAGACAGGCAGTCTGTAATACTCAGAGTCAAGCCCATACTTTCACCTGTAAAGGGCAAACCCATTTATGAACTTCGCATCGGCGATAAAATAATGATTAAACTTATCCCGGCCACAAGCAGGGAGAACTACTACATAGATCTTTACAACCTTCGGGAAGCAGGTGTAATAAGGCCCAATCCTGCCACAGTAATTGACATTAAATCCACCGCGGGCAAAAACAATCCGGTTGAAATACTTACCGAAATAATGCCCGGCGTTTACGGCATGTTCACAGAGGATGACAAGCAGATTAAACTTAAAATTTTTGACCCCAAGACAGACCTTGTTCAGGATGGAATGCGCGGCTCAAGGTTTTACGGATACGATTCATCCGAAAGCGGTGATGCTCCCACATCCACAAGAAGCATCATTATAATGGTTATCCTTTTTGTTTTAATCCTGGCACTTTTTATTTTACTTATTTCAATAAGCTGGTAATCGCGGTACACTACAATGCATGACGACAGAGAATACATTCTTAAACTTGCCCACGACAATAAAATACGTTTCATCCGGCTCTGGTTTACCGACATACTCGGTTTTCTAAAAAGTTTCGCGATTACGATTGACGAACTTGAAGATGCCATTAACGAGGGTGTCCGTTTTGACGGAGCCACACTTCATGGTTACATAAGATCAGACGAAGAAGAGATGATAGCACTGCCCGATGTCTCCACTTTCCAGGTACTCCCCTGGCGGCCCAAAGAGGATTCTGTCGCGCGCATGTTCTGCGACATATACAACGTCGACATGACTCCTTACGAAAATGATTCACGCTACATTCTGAAAAAGTCACTCCAGAAAGCCGCGTCCATGGGATTTACATACTACACCGGCCCGGAAATTGAATTCTTCTTTTTCAAAAATTCCGAGAGCCCGCTTACACTTGATCATGGCCGTTATTTTGACAACACGCCGCTTGATGCGGCTTCAGATTTCAGGCGCCATACCGTGCTGACCCTTGAAAAAATGGGAATAAACGTTATATCGTCACATCACGAGGGCGCCAATAGCCAGCACGAGATAGACCTGCGCCACAATGACGCCCTCACCACAGCCGACAATATAATGACATTCAAGGTTGTCGCAAAAGAGATTGGCCAGATGAACAGCATTTACGCGTCATTTATGCCCAAACCTCTGGCGGGCCAGAACGGTTCAGGTCTTCATGTTCACCAGTCACTCTTTAGAAATGATGAAAATATATTCTTTGACCCATCGAACGAATACCACCTTTCAGAAGACGGTCGCCATTTTATCGCAGGCCTGCTTAAACATGCAGAAGAATTTATCCCGGTTACAAACCAATGGATCAATTCATACAAGCGGTTCACAACAGGATATGAAGCCCCGACTAAAATCAGCTGGAGCACCAGGAGCCAGTCAGCCCTGGTACGCATACCCAACAGCAGGCCCGACAAACCCTCTTCCATGCGTATTGAGCTGCGAAACCCCGACCCTGCATGTAATCCTTACCTTGCATTCTCTGTGATGCTCGCTGCAGGACTTAAAGGCATCGAGAACAGCTATGAATTGCCGGAGAGTATTGATACACTTATACGGCAGAACAGGCAGGATGAAGTTAAATCCATCCCCATGCACCTTCACGATGCTCTAAGCAGCTTCAGGGCAAGCGACCTGATGAAAGAGACTCTCGGCCCGGTTCTATTTGAAAAATTCCTCCAGAACAAGCTCTTTGAAGAGGAGGAGTATAAACGGTATATTACGGACTTCGAAATCCAGAAATACCTGCCGGTTTTATAACATGAAAAACCCCCTTTGCAGCATCATCGGATGCGGAAGGATCGCATTTCTTCTTGAAAACGACAGGCTTAGAAGAAAACCCTGCACGCACTTCGGGGGCGCACTTTCAGCCGGACTTAAAATTTCATCAGCCTGCGATACAAACACTGAACGCCTGGAACTTTTCAAAAAATCCTCGGGGATTGACGAAGCCTCATGTTTTACTGACTATCGCGCACTACTTAAACATGCCACGCCCGACATTGCCATTATATCGACATGGACAGACACACACTCTATGATTGCTTCTGATGCAATATCCAGCGGTGTCAGGATTGTTGTTCTCGAAAAACCCGTTTCACACTCCCTTGCAGAAGCCGAAAAACTGATAAAAAAGGCGCGTGACCACGGATCTGTTGTAATTGTTAACCACGAAAGACGTTTTGACAGCAGGTACCGCAAAGTCAGAGACATGCTGGAACAGAACTTAATCGGCAGAATAATAAGTGTAAACGCGCGCATGCACACCGGAAGGTACAGAGGGAATTCATCAGTCGCTGAAGGCGGGGGGCCTCTTCTGCATGACGGCACACACCTGGTCGACATTCTGCGCTTTTTTTTCGGTGATATTGAAAGTGCCACCGGAACCTTCAGCCGCATTGACAGGAGCAGCGGCTACGAGGATTCAGCCACAGCCTGGCTTAAAACAACTTCAGGCATTGATATTTTTCTGGAGGCCGGCGGGGGCAGAAAATATTTTCTCTTTGAACTTGAAATATGGGGAACCGAGGGTAAAATCATAATCGGCAACGGTGTCAACAGGCTATTCAGGTTCAAAAAATCATCAATGTACAGCGGATTTAATGACCTCGCCGAAGTAAGGTTCCCCGCCGTAAAACCTAACAACTGCTTTACAGAACTTTACAGAAATGCGCGATCAATATTCAGCGGTAAGCAGGCAGAATGCGATTCCACCCTGAATGACGGGTACAGGTCGCTAGAGGTTATACACGGAATATATCATTCAGCGCACACAGGCAGAAGCGTCAGATTCCCGGTCAGTCCTGCCAGTATAAACATAAAAAAGATTTTCGGACTTGATCAGAGGTAGCCCCCCTCTGCGAGTTTAGCCATGATCCCGGCATCGCCCGAAGTCTGCTCTTTATCTTCAGACCCGGTTTTTCCGAAGATAAGCATTCTTTCAACATATTTGGCAAGAATATCCGTTTCAATGTTGATAATGGTCCCGGTTTTCCATAAACCTATATTGGTTTTACCAAGCGTTTCGGGAATCAGGTAAAGCCTGAACCATGAATCACCGGTCTCGACAACCGTAAGAGAAATACCGTCCGTAGCGACGG
>JAAYBQ010000314.1 GCA_012730035.1 Spirochaetota bacterium | reverse complement strand
TTCATTGAACGGATTGAAGAAGAGAATAAAAAAACTGCTGTTACCGGTGCCGCAAACGGTCTTATGCTTATCAGGATCGACAATTTCAGCGAAATAACCAGCATATATGGCCCCCAGACCAGAAACATAATAATTGCAGAAGCTGCAAAAAAAATTAAAAACTATTTAAGCAATTTTGACGTCGCAGCACTTTACAGCAGCGAGTTGTTTGCTGTTTTGTCACCTGGTATAAGCGCGCAGGCTCTCATGGAAACTGCTGAAAATATAAGGCGCGCTGTGAACGAATCAGCCATAATCACTGCTGACGGCAATTTTACGATTACGGTAACCATCCTTGCAGTCTGCAAAAGCGAAGGATACAGACTTGACCCGGAAACACTGGAAGTTTCAATGCGCGAAGCGCATCAGAAAGGTCAAAACCGGGTAGAGTTAGTCTGACAGAGCCGATGTTATGAAAAAGTATTTAATCACAGCATTACTCATTTCCAGCCTTCTGGTCTTCGCATACCTTCTGTTTATAAACAGGCTGAACATTTCAATCAGGATGAGCGAACTTGCCGTAAGCCTGCAGGAGATCGACAAAAATGAAGGCAACATTGACCACATAAGCCTTATAGCGACTTATGAAATTTCTAAAAAAATATATGAAAACCGCATTGACCAGGACGATGCAGATACACTTGAGCAGGTTGTAGATTCCCTTGTAACCAGGGAGAAAGATAACCCGCCCATTATTAAAACCGGATACGGCCTGCTTGCAACACCTGGTATATGGGTAATAAATTTTAACAGGCGGGTACTGGGCAAAAAGCCCCTGCACTACCAGGCAAAAGAACCGGGCACATCCACAGACCTGGACATGGCTTATTATTATGAACGGAACTATTTATTTGACCATGCCATAAAGCTGTATAAAAAAGCACTGGAAGAGAGGACGCTTAGCAGCACCATGAGAGCAAGTATACTTCTGCATCAGGGATACTGTTACGCGCTTGCAGGGCTAAACGACATGGCACGGGCGAATTACCTGTCAATAATCGAAAAATTCCCGCAGGAGAGCAGCTCCATTACCGCGGCCATACTGCTCAGGTATCTTGAGGGATTCCAGCTTGCGCGCGAAAAAACACTGGCCGGTAACAGCGATCCCCTTGCAATAAGCCGCGACCTTATGAACCTGCTGGCGTATAAGCAGGCCATGCAGATCTTACGGGATGCTGAAAAAAAGGCAGCGCCCGGAGACCTGCCGGGTATAAAGTACTTTATGGCAAGATGCTATTCAGGAATGGGTCAGCCTGACAAGGCAGTAGAAAGCTACCTGCAGGTTATTACGGATTCACCTTCATCCGAGTTTGCACTATATTCAAACCGCAGGATCCTCCGGATAGGCACAAAAAGCGGTAACAAAAAGATCATTGAGATATCAAAAAATGTAAACACAAAACTGAAAGATCCCGTATTTGACCGGATGGTGAATGAACAGGATAAACTGGTTGAAAGTGAAGACTTGCCGGGTACAATAGAGATTGAAATTCCGGTTAAAATTGAAGCAGATATAAAAAAATATACAGAAGCTGCAGACAAAAAACCTGCCGCGACTCGTGAGCTTGTAATAACTACCAGTGACGGCAACACGTTCAGAGGTAAACAATTGAATGAAACTAAAACTGAAATCATACTTGAAACATCCATAGGCAGAATAACAGTGAAAAAAGACAAAATAACATCCATAAAAAAAAGGTGACGTAGAGCTATGCCTGCCAGACTGGTTCTCGCTGCGATTATTTTTCTTACGTCATACTCCATACTATCCGCTGACATAATTATTACCACTGACAACATGGTCCTTAACGGCAAAATTATTAAAGAAGGGACAAAGACCGTAACCTTTGCAAACTACCATGGAATTTTTATAATAGACCGTGATAAAATATGGGAGATATACAGAACTGACAACTATGAAGATGATGTAAAAATACTAAGTGACAAGGGCCGGGTTGTCAATGCAGATGAAGTCAAAACCAATTATGATTCCGGACAAAAAAAAATTGAAGATCTGGAAATTGCAGAAGAGACGCAGAAACCATCTGCAGGTTTTAACATTTCAATTAGCCCGTATATCATTTATAATTTCGGGGAACCGGGAACAATCCTACCATACAGTTACGGTGTTTCATTAACTGCTGACATCACTATGCGTAACTTCGAGTACTTACAAAAAATATATCTTTCAGATATCAGTGTCGAGGCCGGGTACCTCTTCGCAGATAAGGGCGAACGGAGCGTCAGGGCATACCGCGCATCTGCAGGACCGCAATGGAAGTTCCCTGTTTTAACCGGTTCGTTACAACTGGACTGGTTTATCGTTGCTGCGTTCGGTGCGGGCTGGTACAAAGTACGGGGAATTTATGACCGGTTGGACGCGGTAAAATGGAATACGGGCATAAGCACGGGCCCGGTTTTTACATTTTCACGAATAACATTTTCACCACGGCTCAGGTTTGATTATATATACGACAGCAGAGCGCCTCTTTACGGAATGGGTGCTGCTTTAAGTTTTGGCTACAGGTTTTAGACAGGCAAGTGATGAGAATATTAAAATATAAACATAATTCCGGATACCCGGTAAAAGTAAAATGCCTGCTAAGCAGTTACCTGCTGAAAAAACTGCATGTACCGGCTGTAACACTGTTCAGTATAATCCTCTTATGTTCAGGCTGCGGTGATGAGTTCGGCATACTGCTGACTGATTACATAAACCCTGAAACATCAGTTGTGCAGGCATCACCAACTAACTATTCTTTCGGAAACGTATGGGCCCAGGGCAGTTATGAAAGGGTATATACATTTACCCTGAACAACACCAGCGAAGATCCCGTTGAAATATATTCACCCGGCCTGTCGGACAATGTCAATTATTACATTGTGACAGATCCGGCTTCAACAATAAATCCGGGCAGCAGCACCACGATTGAAATAAAATTTGATCCGGGCAGTGTCGGGATAAAACCGGCTGTAGTGATTATAGCTCATAACCACGAAGGTAGTCCCTGATTATAAATGTATCAGGTACGGGAATAGGTGAAATATTATGGACTGAAGCAGATAAAACAATCAACTGCATAAACCGGGATCGCACGGG